>JANMPD010000286.1:0-2234 GCA_031369685.1 Chloroflexota bacterium
CTCCACGATCGCCGGGACGAGCGCTTCGGCGAGGTTCATCCCGCCGCCGACCGTCTGGATCCCGGAGCTGGCGAAGTACTCGCGCGTCTGGCGCAGACCATCGGGGCCGTGGTCGGTCATATGGTTCGCGGCGATGTACGCGACGTCGACCCCCAGGACACTACGCATGACCGGCAGAACCGCCGGATCGATGCTGAATACCATCTCACCGATGATGTCGAAGTTCGCGATCACCGGGCACTCGAAGTCGTCGATCGTGACGTCAGCCGCCGAGGTCAGTCGCCCCACGGCGCCCTCATTCCCGGTGACGTGGGCGGCCACGATGTTGTAGCCACCGCCGATCGCTTCGAGCGGAACCGGATTGGGATAGACCCGGTCGTACTCCGCCGTCCCACCGCCCATGACCCAGTTCCATCCCCTTTGCAGAGTGATCGCCTGGTACGAAACGCCTCGGGCTGGGCACGAGTCGCCGAGGGACATGAGGGTCCAGATCGCCGACGAGTCGTAGCCGGTCCAATCGGCCGGCAGGGTGGTCGCCTCGCCCTGGATCGGATATGGCCTTGCCCGGGCGGCGGCGTTGCCGAACAGGTCCGCGCCACCCTGCGAGTACGGCCCGCTTGGGTCGACCGGCAGCGATTTCGTCCTGGGATCGACGAGGGCCGGCGGGAGGAGCGCAAGAGTCACCGGCGTGGCAACCAGCAGGGCAGCGATCTCGTCCGCGGGTATGCAGGGGCTCGGTGGGGCCGCCGCGATGACTGCCGGCGCAATGACCGTCACGGCACAAGGGATGACCAGCGTGCCCGCCTCCGCAGCCGATGCGAGTTCCACGCTGGTGACCCATGCTTTGAGGTTGGTGATGCCCGTAACGACCGCAAGCGGGAACTGGACCGGAGGGACCGCCGTGGGTGACGGGGACGGTGCCGGACTAGGGGTCGCCGTTGGAGTGGGGATGGCGGTCGGGGTAGGCAATGCCTGGCTGCACGACGCGACGCCGATCGCCAGCGCGAGCAGCAGCCCGTGAGCGCGACGCGAGGTGGACCTCCGCATGCTCACTCGATGATAGTGGATCCTCCCGTCGCGGCCACTTACCGGCAGGTACGAGAACGCCCGGTCCGTGCGGACCGGGCGTTCCGTCGAATCGCTACTCGAGCGCTTGCGCGCCCGGGTGGGAATCGGTGCTAGGCGGCAGAGACCTTGCCGGCGCGAGGACCGCGGGGGCTGGACTCAACCTCGAAGGTGACCTTCTCGCCGCCGACCAGGCGATCGAACTCAAGGGTTCGGTCGAGCCCGTCACGGTGGAAGAAGTACTCCTTGCCGTCCTCGGCCGCAATGAAGCCGAAGCCTCGGTCGGAGACGACCTTCTTGATGGTACCTGTGGTCATGAAATCCTCGTTCTCTTCTCGAAGTAAGCCGACGACGCACGGCCGGCTCGAGAAGGAACCTGACGACCACGCGGGAACCTCCCGAGAGGGGAGGATGAGTCGAGTCTACCTCATCTGACCGTCAATGCCTACCGATCGCCTACCATGAGCCAGCTCCATGACTCAGCCCAATCCCGCCGCATGACCGATCTGCTCGGCGTGGTCGCCGCGTCGTTTGGCGTTGTGATGGCCCTGTCGCCGGCGCTGCAGATTCGCCGGATGCTGCAACGACGTTCGTCCGCCGACGTTTCGGTCGGCTACCTCGCCGTCCTCGAGGTGGGTTTCGCGCTGTGGTTTGCCTACGGCCTGGCGCTCGGCAACCTGGCCATCGTGGTTCCCAATGCGGTCGCCATCACGGTCGGCCTCGCCACCCTGCTGGTCGTCTTCCGATTCCGGGGTGGATCGGCCGCCAGCGACCGCGACTGAGCAGAACGGCCCGCGGCGACGTTTGGCCCCTGCCGGGGATGCTCTTCGGCACTAGGCCCCGCCGACGTCGTTGAACCATGGTGCGGGAAGCGGGTTGTGCACAACCCGACCTCGCAAGGCACGGAGGGAACCAAGTCATGACGCGCCGGGTGGTGATCATGGGAGCTGCGGGTCGCGACTTCCACAACTTCAACGTGGTCTACCGGGACGATCCCGCCTACCAGGTGGTCTCGTTCACCGCTACCCAGATCCCCGGCATTGCCGGGCGGCGCTACCCGTCCCAGCTGGCCGGTCCGCTTTACCCCGACGGGATCCCGATCGTGCCCGAGTCCGAATTGGACGAGCTGCTGGCGCGCGAGGCGATCGACGACGTGGTGTTTGCCTACA
>JANMPD010000299.1:0-10849 GCA_031369685.1 Chloroflexota bacterium
CGTTTCACGCGAGGTCAGGTACCCGGCCAGGATCCCGTTCTGGATGAGCGGCACGGACTGAGCCGCGACGCCTTCGTCGTCCCAGCCGAACGTGCCCATCCCGAACGGCGCCGTGGCATCGGCGACGATGGTGATGAGGTCGGATCCGTAGCGAAATCCTTCGTCGAGCTTGTCGGTCGTCAGGAAGCTCGTGCCCGCATAGGAGGCCTCGGTCCCGTAGACACGATCGAGCTCCGTTGGGTGGCCGCAGCTCTCGTGGACCTGCATGTACAGCTGGGTCGGATCCAGCACGATCGTCCTCGAACCGGACGGGCACTGCGGTGCCGTCAGCAGCTCCACCGCCTCCTCCGCATGGCGTTCCGCGTTGCCGACGAGATCGAGGCCACCGATGTACTCGTAGCCGGCCGCCACCCAACCACCCCCGGCGTCGGGATAGCTCCGGCGCTGGTGCTCGTCGCCGTCGATGGCGTTCGCCTCGACCGCGGCTCCGATGTGGGTGAGGACCTGCTCGGTGAAGCTGCCGTCCGAGGCCGCGAAGGTCTTCTCCTCTCGCTGGGCACCGTAAGACGACTCGGTGAAGGTGACCCCGCGGACGGTCCCGGCGGCACGATCTGCCTCCATGAGGTGGCCGATCTTCCGCTCCAGCGGGATATTGAAGGGATCCTCTTCAAGCGGCGTTTCGAACCGGCCCAGCGCTGGTGGCCGATGGTCAAGGTCCACAGGCCTCCGGAGCGCTGTTGCCGACGCCTTGGCGATCCGCACGGCGAGCGCTGCGACACGGTCGGCCTCGTTCAGGTCGAGGTGATGGGAGGACGCGAAGCCCCAGGCGCCGTCGACGAGGACGCGCACGCCGAAGCCCTCGGTCTCGCTCGTCGCGACGCCTTCAAGTCGGCCCGACTTGATGCCGATCGACTCGTCCCGCCGACGCACGATCCGAACATCCGCATACCCTGAACCGAGCTCAGTAGCGACTTCGAGGGCACGGTCGGTCAGGGCTCGCATGTCGGGCGGGAGCCTAGCACGGGGGGTCGTAACGGACGCATGGGTCATCTGACCTATCGCGCGTCACAGGGTCGGCGCGCCGCCGATGGCCTGCACCGTCAGCCACAACCCGACACTCAGTACGACGACCGCCGCCGCCAGCGGCGCATGGCGCGCCGCGCGTCCGAGACTCGAGGTCATGGGCAATCGCTCGAGGCGCTCGCGGGCAAGGACCATGAGCGCGCCGACCCCACCGAGGACCAGCGCCATCCCCAGCCCGAACGCGACCACCAGGACGATTCCGAAGGCCGCCCGTCCCGCAACGATCGTGCCGAGCAGGATGATCAGCGCGTTGGTCGAGGGAATGATTCCGCCGGCCAGGCCCAGAGCGAACAGGTTGCGCCAGCTCAGCGTCCGGTCATCGGCCGGCAGATGCGAGTGCCGGATTCCACCGTGGCTGTGTTCTCCGGGGAGTGATTCTCGCGGGTCGCCGTGGTCGTGGTCGCTCGGGCCGTCGTGGCCGTGGTCAACGTGGTCGTGCGCGTGTCCGTGGTCGTCGTCCGCCGCGTGAGCAGCCACCGTGAGGGCACGGGCCCGGAGGCGTCGGCGCAGTTCGGAGAACAGCATGGCTCCGCCGATCGCGACGAACGCCAGCGCCGCGACGATCGGAATCGTGCGAACCACCACGTCGGCCGGCAGGAGCGACTCCGCGCCGGTGACGAGCAGGGCAAGGAACAGGATTCCGAGGGTGTGGGAAACGGTGACCGCGAGGCCGAGGCCCGCCGCGTGCCGAACGGTGCCGCGGGTCCCGACGAGGTAGGCCGCCATGAGCGTCTTGCCGTGGCCCGGCGTGAGGGCATGACCCGCGCCGAGGGCCATCGCCAGCAGGATCGACAGGACGGCAACGAGCGGCGTGAGGTCCGCCCGGAATAGATCGGGGATGTCGCCCGATACGCCGCCTGGAACGGCCGCCGGACCCGGAGTGGCCGTTGGCACGGCGGTCGTTGTGGCACCCGATGCGTCCGGCGACGTCGTAGGCGCGGCTCCGGCAACGGGCCGGGCATCAGGTGCCGTGAACGCCGGGAGCGGGCTGCCCCCGGCCGCGACGACGAAGGTCACGGCATGAACGTTGAGTGGCTGGGTCAGAAGATCCTTGGGGTAGGCGGTCAGTCGCGCTGACTGATCGATCGAGGCGGGCGGCGGGTTGTCGGGGGCTGCGTCGATCGACACACCGTCGCCGAGCACGATGATCTCCCGCCATCCGATTCGTTCAACGTTCGATGTGTCGGCAAACGACACGACGGTCCCGGATGCGACGTTCGGGTCGAACCGGGCCACGAATTCACACACGGTCCGCATCGTCGGGACGCCACCGGCGCCCGCAGGGAAGGTCAGTCCGGAAGCGACGAGGGACAGGTCGACACGGACGCCGTCGCTTCGGAGATCCAGGCTTGCAGCCAGCGCCGTGCACTCGGTCTCGCGGGCAGCATCGGCCTCCGTTTCGCTGACGTCGCCATCGCCGTTGGCATCGATCCGGATGCGCTCCTGGAAGGCCGGGATCTCGGCCAGGTCGACGACCACATCGAGCCGGATCTCGGACGGCCCCACGCGCAGCGCCGCATAGTGATTGATCGTGAAATTGCCAAGCGGATGGGCGGCCGCGACGGCCGGAAAGCCGAGGGCGCCGATGGCGACGAGGGCGGCGACGATCCGGCGCCGGACGGTGGGGGTTCGCATGGCAGGGAGGGTACGCACCAGCGCCCCGGACGGATCACCTCGGAGTTGGCGGATGGGTCTCGGCTACACTCGCGGCGTGATTGTTGCTGACCGGCCGTCTGGCCACTTCATCTCGATCGAAGGGCCCGATGGCTCGGGTAAGACGCATCAGGCGCGACTCCTCGCGGACGCCCTCCGCGAGCGCGGCCACGACGTCGTGTTGACCCGCGAGCCGGGCGGGACGCCGCTGGGCGACCGGCTCTACGAGCTCCTCATGGCCAACGGGGGCGAGCCGATCGATCCCGTCGCCGACGCGATGCTGTTCAATGCCTCCCGAGCCCAGCATGTCGCGAAGGTCATTCGACCGGCCCTCGTCGCCGGACGCGTCGTGATCAGCGCTCGCTTCGCCGACTCGACGATGGCGTATCAGGGCCATGGCGGTGGGGTGGACCTCGGGCTCCTTCGCCAGATCATCGCGATAGCGACGGGGGGCCTCGTGCCCGAACGGACGCTGCTGCTCGATCTCGACGCGGCCACGGGCCTCGCCCGAAAGACACCCGAAAGCCATACCAGGTTCGAGACGTCCTTCGATCTTGCGTTTCATCTCCGGGTTCGCGCCGGGTTTCTCGAGATGGCTACCGCCGAACCGTCCCGCTGGACGGTCATCGATGCCGATCGCCCGTCCGCGGTCGTGTTCGCATCGGTCCTCGACGCCGCCCTCGAGATCATCGACCGGCCGGTGACGGCGTCTATCGGCGGCGAGAGTGAACCAAAGCCCGGTCGGGGACGCATACCCCAATGACCGACGAGTCTCGACCTTCGCTGAGGACGGCCTCGGCGGAGGACGATGCTGACCGGCAGATCCTCGTCGATGTCGGCGAGGGCAGACTTGACGCCCTGGAAGGGCTCTACGACCGATATCGAGCTATGGCATACGCAATCGCACTTCGCATCACCGCCGATCCGGCTCTCGCCGAAGACGTCGTTCAGGACGCCTTCATGGGGGTGTGGCGCCATGCCTCGCGCTATGTCGAGGGGCGAGGGAGCGTCAAGACCTGGCTCCTTTCGATTGTTCATCACCGGGCGATCGACGCCGTTCGACGGCGGAAGCCCGTGGCTGAACTCCCAGACGCCGAGCTACCCGCCCCGAGCCAGCTCGTCGAGGGCGACATCTGGCCGCAGGTCGCGGGCCGCCTCGATGCGGTCGAGGTCCGAGCGGCCCTCAGCGTCCTGTCGGCCGTCCAGCGTGAATCCATTGAGCTCGCCTATTGGGGCGGGCTGAGCCAATCCGAGATTGCGATCCAGACCGGTGTCCCACTCGGGACCGTGAAATCGCGGATGCGCCTTGGACTGCAGGCGCTTCATGGCGCCCTAGTCGGCGTTGGCGGGGAAGCCGCCCAGCGACCTGATTCGGTGGACCGGCCCGGAGCGTCCGCATGACCATGACCTGCGACGAAGCGCGCGACCTCGCGCCGGGGTTCGTCCTCGGGGCCCTGGGCTCGGACGAGGCTTCGGCCGTTCGCGCCCATCTCGCAACGTGCGAGCAGTCGCACGCCGAGTTCGCCGAGCTCGGTGGCGTCGTTTCGTACCTCGCTGATTCCCTGGATCCCGTCGAACCGCCGGCCGGGCTCCGAGCGCGCCTGTTGGCCGCCGCTGCCGCTGAACGCCCCGGCATGGGGCAAGGGTCCGCCGAGGCCCCGGTCGCCGCCGTTGCGGCGGCGCCGTTGATCCCGTTCCCGACGGCTGTGGATCGCAAGCAGCGTGTGGCTACCCGCGCGCAGACGCGAGGATCGTGGCTCCTGCGGATCGCCGCGGTCCTCGCCATCGCCGTGCTCGGTGCGTGGAACCTGCAACTTCAAGCGCGACTGTCGGGTGTCGAAGGCGACCTCGCGGCTGCCCAGGCGTACCGCGCAGCCGTTACAGCGGTCCTCGAGGTCGCCGGGCGGCCCGGCGCACAGTCGGGATTCCTTGCGGCCGCCGATCCTGGTTCGAAGGCCACGGGTGTCGTCGCCGCCTCTGGCGGGTCGGTGGTCCTGGCCGTCCAGAACCTCGCACCCACCGGTGGTACGGCCGTCTACGAAGCGTGGGTGATCGTCGGAGATGCGGCGCCGGTGCCGGTTGGCAGTTTCCAGGTTGGCGTCGGCGGCACGGGCGTGTTCCGCGGTTCCACGGCGCTGGCAACGTCGGGGGCGATCGTTGCGCTGACGCTCGAGCCCGCACCCGGGGCCACGACGCCGACGCTCCCGGTCCTGACCCTCGGCACGATCGTCGGCGGGGCAGGCTAGCTCGCCGCTGCCTCGGTCACGGCGCCCGGGCCAGATGACTTGGCCGTGCGGAGCGCGGTTCTGGCGGCATCGACCAGTTGATCCGAGGACGCGCCGTCGGCCGGGAAGCGCGCAACGCCCACCGAGACGCTGATCCTGCGACCGCTCGATACCGGCCGCGCCGCGAGCGCATCGACCACGCGCTGAGCGACGGTCAAGCCGGCCGACCCTGGCGCCACGACGAGGAATTCGTCGCCGCCCCAGCGGGCGACGGTGTCGACGAGGCGAACGGACTCGGCGAGCGTCGCGGCGACCTCGCGCAGGATGTCATCGCCGGCCCCCGGCCCGCCGTCGGCGTTGGCACCGGCCAGGTCGTCCACATCGAACAGTGCAACCGACAGGTCCGTGCCCTGGCGGCCGGCGCGTGCCAGCTCGAGTTCGAGGATTCGCGACAGTGTCCGCGCATTGGCCAGCCCGGTCAGGGCGTCGGTGTGGGCCATCCGCTCCTGGTAGTCGCCACGCTCCTGGACCAGGGCCGACAGCCGGGCGCGATCGACGGTGATCGCGATGAGATCGGCGCAGGCGGCGAGCATCGACGCATCCGATTCGCCGACCGGCCAGGGCGCCGGTCGGCTCACCGCCAGCGCGCCGAGTGGAACCTCGACCCCATCACTGGTGACCCGGAGCGGCCACGTCGCCGTGACCGTCACGATGCCATGGGCAGCGGTGCTCTCCGAGCCGAGGACGGCCGTCTGTCCGTGAGCCGTCCGGGCGACGGGATGATCGGGATTCCCCGCAACCGCCTGCTCGAATGCTGTTGCCTCACCGGGCTCGTAGCCCGTTGTCGCCGCAAGAGCGAGCTGTCCGCGCTCTCCGTCCCACAGGACGACGGCGCCTCGCGTTGCCCCGACGGCGCTCGTGGCCGCTTCCAGCAGGTTCGACAGCGCACGTTCCGCGTCGACGGCGCGGGCGACGGTCGCAATCGCGTTCGCGAGAAGATCGCCGGCGCTCGCTGATTCCCGGTTTCGGTCGGTCACGATGACTCCTGGCAGCTCATGCGGGCCGTTCGCGCCGGCCCATCGCTTCTCTCGGCATCGAGAGAGGGACGCGCCGCATCGTACACCGGTGGTCCCGTGGCGGAGCGACCCAGCTCGCCTGTTCGGCGCCTTCAGGAGGCGACCTGCGACCTGTCGGACGACCCGATTTCGCGTGCCGCGTCGATCATCTGGCGTGCACGAGCCCCTATACTCCGGGCCATGAAACTCATCGTTGCGATCGTTCACAACGAAGACGCTGGCGTCTTGGTCAACGCGCTGCTGGAGCGGGATCACCGCGCCACACGCCTCCAGTCGTCGGGCGGCTTTCTCAAGCAGTCGAACGCAACCGTCATCGTCGGCGTCGAAGAGGATCGGGTCGACGAGGTCATCGCGATCATCCGCGAGAACTGCACGTCACGAACGCAGGTCGTGAACCCGATGCCGCCGATCATGGAGCCGGGTGAGTTCTTCATGCCCTATCCGCTCGAGGTCGAGGTCGGCGGCGCGACGGTCTTCGTTCTACCCGTGGAGCGGTTCGAGCGGCTGTAGCGCGCGATGGGTGCGCCGCGTTTCGTGCGTAGCGTGCGTTCGTGCAGCCCACGATGTGCCCGCATCGGGCTCCTGCTCGTGCTCGCGGCCGCGATCGTCGGGGCCTGTGGGTCGCCCGACCTGTCCACCAGCCCCACGCCCGAACCACGCCTGCCGTTTCTCGTGGCCCAGGAGGGCGGTAACCCGATGGGGCGCGCTGTCGAAATTCGAGACGGCGATTGCGTTGGCAGCGCCGATATCTTCCCGCAGACGCCAGACCTGGGCACCGTGGACGCGGCGATCTTCCTCCGGCTCGGCGCACACGGCCTGTACGACGCCGACAAGGTCACCGTGTTCTTCGGGCCCGTCGAGGAAGCTGCCGCAGGGTTTGGCGGGACGGCACTCTTCTTGGGACCGCAAGAAACCTGGATTCGCATCGGGCCCGGCAGTGCCCGCAAGCTGATCCCGTTCACGACACCCTCCGGTCACGAGGTCTGGATGATGACCGACACCGCACAAACGGGGGTCTGCGGGACCGGATGACGAGGGTGCCTCCCGGCGAGCCCGTGCTCGTGGACGTCCAGCCGGAACCCGCCGGACGATGGCGAGCGCTCATCGTCCTGTCGATCGGGATCCTGCTGGCCGAGGCCCCGTGGTTCAGCTCGTCGGCGGTGACGCCGCTGCTGAAGCTCCAATGGCAGTTCCATGGCCTTGAAGTCGCGCTCCTCACGGTGGCCGTCCAGATCGGCTTCGCCGTCGGTGCCCTCGTCCTCGCAACGACCGGGGCCGCCGACGTGATCCGGGGTGATCGGCTGTTCTTCTGGGGGGCCGTGGTCACTGCGGCCGCGAACCTCGGATTTGCCTGGCTGGGAACCGATCCGATCTCGGCCCTCCCGTTCAGGTTCATGACCGGGGTTGGCATCGCCGGCGTGTATCCCGTCGGCATGAAGCTGGTCTCGGGCTGGTTCCGCGCGGGCCGGGGCATGGCGATCGGCGTGCTGATCGGTGCGTTGTCGGTGGGCACGGCGCTGCCGCACCTGTTCCGCGCGCTCGGATCCCTGGCCGACGCCGACTGGCGAATCATCGTCACCTGGGCATCGATCGCGGCGCTGCTCGGCGGCCTGGCCGTGCTCGCGGGTGTCGCGCCTGGGCCCTTTGACGCCCCGTCGCCGCGGTTCAGCCTGCGGATCGCAGCCAGGGCGTTCCGCGAGCCATCCGTCCGGCTCGCGAACCTCGGCTATCTCGGCCACATGTGGGAGCTCTTCGCGATGTGGACATGGGTGCCGCTGTTCATTGCGGCGAGCTTCGCGGTCGCCGGAAACACCGACGCCCCGACGGCGGCGCTCGCGGCGTTCGTCGTCGTCGCCGCAGGGGGGATCGGATGCGTGGCCGGCGGGGTCCTGGCCGATCGCCACGGCCGGACCACGATCACGATCGCGGCGATGATCGTGAGCGGCACATGCGCCGTCCTCATCGGGTTCACGTTTGGCGGGCCTCCGTCAATGGTGCTCGCCCTGGCGATCGTCTGGGGGATCACGGTCGTCGCCGATTCGGCCCAGTTCTCGGCGGCGGTCTCGGAGCTGTCGCCGCCCGGAACCGCCGGATCGGCGCTCTCGCTCCAGACGGCGGCCGGCTTCGTGCTCACGGCCGCCACCATCCTGTCGGTCGGCGCCCTCGATCCGGGGGATGGAGCCGGGTGGCGGATCGCGTTCGGGTCGCTCGCGTTGGGCCCGTTTGTCGGGATCGTTGCGATGTGGCGCTTGCGCGGCAGACCCGAGGCGCGCCGCATGGCTGGCGGGCGGCGCTGAATGCGCGGCGGTGGAGGCGGCCCTTGGGCGCGCGGGCGCAAATGACGGGCCCCGGTTGCGGCCTATGATCACCGGCATGACGGACTGGCTCGACGCTCTCGAATTTGGGGCTCCGGACGCGGTTGCCGCGTTCCGGGGCATCGAGGCTGGCCGGTACATTTCCGTGCGCCGCGAGGTGCGCCGACGGGCAGGTCCCGGAACGGCCGGCGGCGTTGTCGCGCAGCTCGGCCTCATCACGGACGCCCTGATCGCGATCGTCCAGTCCCTGCCCGAACCGGCATTCGAGGCCTCAGGGAGCGAGGGCAATTGGAACGTAGCGGAAGCCATTGGGCATGACGCGGACTCGCGGGCGGGCCTGGCGATGGCGGGCGCCCTCGCGGCGACCGGGAAATTCCCGGCCGATGCTCCGACGGTCGTCCCCGGCATTCCCGGGACGCATGGCCTGGCACGGGAGGCACTCGTGCGTCGCCTATCGGCGAGTCAGCGGATCGTCGAGCGGGCCGGACGCTCGATCGCCGGGCATGAGGAGGATCCGTGCCCACTCGAGCACCCGCTGGTCGGACGCCTGCGCTGCGGCGAGTGGCTCCTGTTCGCCGCGGTCCACGACCTGATGCACCTGGAGCAGCTCCACGGGATCGCGGCCCAGTTCGCGGGCGCCGACGCCGGGTTCGCGCGCGCCGACGCCGGCACCGGCGGCTCGTGATGGGGGCACGCCCCGACCTCGTTGCGTGCTGGCCATTCCGGGTCGGCACCGATGGCGACGTCGAGATCCTGCTCATTCGCCGAGCCCCGGGCCGCATGTTCGAGGGCCTCTGGCAAGGCGTGACTGGCCGCCTCGAGGCTGGGGAGCGGATCGCAGCGGGAGCACTCCGCGAGGTCGCGGAGGAAACCGGCCTCGGACCTGCCGACTTCGAGGCTTTCATGGAGACCGATCTCGTCAACTGGTTCCACGCGGACGATCTCGACACGCTGCTGTGCGAGGTGGTCTTCGCGGCCCGGATCCGATCCGACGCCGAGGTCGTCATCTCCGATGAGCACGACGCGTACCAGTGGGTCACGCCGGACGAGGCCAGGGGGCTCGTGACCTGGCCTGCGTATCAGGAAGCCATCGACCGAGTCGTGTGGCTCGTCGACAACCCGTCGCGAGCCGTCTCGTTTCGCCTTCCCAATCCGCGCTGATCGTCTGGCACTCGGCTCGCTGGTAGACTCTTGGGAAGCCAGCCAGCGCGTCACGAGGTGCCCCGAATTATCGATCAGCGCGGCGCGTCGACATCGCTGCCGCTTCCCGCCTTCCGTTCGAAGCTGGACGCCATCCGCGCGACCTACGGGTTCGAGGATGTCTCGCTGGCCCCGGGCACCAGCACGATCGAGCCCAACGACGTCGATCTCGTACAGTCGTTCTGTGGCATCGACCTCGCGATCCCCGTCCTCGCTTCGGCCATGGACGCCGTCGTCGATCCCGCGTTTGCCGGAGCTCTCGCGCGGCTCGGCGGCCTCGCAATCCTCAATCTCGAGGGCGTCCAGACACGCTACGACGACCCTGCGGAGATTCTCGGGCGCATCGCCGCCGCCCCGGATGACGAGGTCCAGCACGTCCTGACCGAGGCATACGCGACGCCGGTCCGCGACGAGCTCGTTGCGCTCCGGATCGAGGAGATCCACGCAGCGGGATCTCGCGCCGCAGTGTCTGCGACACCAGGTGCTGCTCGCAAGTGGGGGCCGTTCTGCGCCGAACACGGTGCGGACCTGTTCCTCGTCCAGTCGCAGGTTTCATCCGCGCGCCATCTCGCCTCGGGCTACGACCCGTTGTCGCTCGATGAGTTCACGCGCTTCATGCCGATTCCCGTCGCGGTCGGCAACACGACCAATGCCGAGGCGGCCTTCCTGCTCATGGAGCAGGGCGCGGCCGCGGTATTCGTGGGTGTCGGGCCCGGGGCGGCCTGCACGACCCGCGAGGTCCTCGGGATCGGCATCCCGCAGGTCACCGCGATCGCCGACGTCGCCGGCGCAAGGGACGCGTACCTGGAGCGGTCCGGCCGCTACGTGCCGGTGGTCGCCGACGGAGGCATGCGACGCGGTGGCGAAATCGCCAAGGCCATCGCCGCCGGAGCCGATGCAGTGATGCTGGGATCGCCGCTGGCACGCGCCGCCGAGGCGCCGGGTCGAGGTGTGAACTGGGGCATGGCCGCTCCTTCCCCGGTGCTGCCGCGCGGAACGCGGATCAAGGTCGGAACCGTCGGCACGCTCGACAAGATCCTGTTCGGGCCGGCCGGGGTCACCGACGGCTCACAGAACCTGATGGGCGCGCTGCGTCAGTCGATGGCCGCCCTGGGTGCCGCCACCATCCGGGAGATGCACCAGGTCGAGATCGTCTACGCCCCGTCGGTCGTGACCGAGGGCAAGTCCTGGCAGCGGGGTCGCTGAGCACGGACGACATCGGCGATCAGCTCACCGAGTGGGGCAAGGTCGTCCGGATCGAGACGCGCGGTCGAACGAGCGGGCGCACCGTCGCGGT
>JANMPD010000325.1:0-3533 GCA_031369685.1 Chloroflexota bacterium
TCCGGCGCCATCAGCAAGACCGTGAACATGCCCGAGGCCGCCACGGCCGAGGAGATCGAGCAGGTCTACCTCGAGGGCTGGAAGCAGGGCCTCAAGGCGATCGCGATCTACCGGGACAACAGCAAGCGATCCCAGCCGCTCAGCACCGGCAAGAAGAAGGACGGCGACGCCGTCCTCGAGGTAGGCGACTCCGCGATCGTCGAAAACCTGAAGAAGCAGCTGGCAGTTGCCCAGGCCGAGGCGGTCAAACCGCACCGGCGCCGGCTCCCGGCCGAGCGCAGTGCGGTCACCCACCGGTTCGATATCTCCGGGCACGAGGGTTACATCACGGTTGGGCTCTACCCCGATGGCCAGCCTGGCGAGATCTTCCTGAAGATGGCCAAGGAGGGGTCCACCGTTTCGGGGCTCATGGACACCTTTGCGACCACCGTCAGCGTGGCGCTCCAGTACGGCGTGCCGCTCAAGGATCTCGTCAACAAGTTCGCGCACGTCCGGTTCGAGCCGAGCGGGTTCACGGGCAACTCGGAGATCCCGATTGCCAAGTCGCTGGTGGATTACATCTTCCGATGGTTGGGGTCACGGTTCCTGTCCGATGACGACAAGGCGAACCTGGGGCTCATCGATCGGAGCTCGTACGGGGATTCGCCGCCTGCGACCGGTTTGGGGTCGACGGCGCTCGCCGAAGCTTCGCCCGGCGCTCTGGGCGCCGAGCGGCTCGCGGCGCCGACCCCTGCACCGGCCACCTCGGCGGACCCAGCGCCGTCCACGGAGGGGCCAAAGGCCAGCGCTGTCGCCACCGCTCCTTCGGATGAGGGGGTTGGGAAGGCCAATCCGGCGGAGCTCACGGTCATTGCCACCAATGGGCAGGCGAGTGGGCATCTGGCCAATGGGAATGGGAAGAGTGGCAACGGAAACGGAGGCGGCGTCACGCTTGCGCTCGGGAACGTGAAGGTCGCCTTCGCCACCCAGGGCGACGCCCCGTCCTGCATGGACTGCGGCGCGATCATGGTCCGCAACGGCTCCTGCTACAAGTGCCTCAACTGCGGCTCGACAAGCGGCTGTAGCTGATCGGTCTGATCGGGCTCGAGGTATCAAATGCAAATCTCGGAAGCTGCCAGCCTCGTGCTATCCGAGGTCGGCCCGATTTTGGACGCCCAGACAGATCTCCCGCGACTCGCCCGAGACCCCAGCTTCACGGCGTCGATCGACGCGGTCCTGGGTGAGTTGTCGACAACTCACCGGCTGATGCTTGGCGATGCTCGCGACCTATCTGCGATCCCTTCAGGGAGCGTCCATTTGATCGTGACATCGCCGCCGTACTGGACGCTAAAAACCTACCACGACACCGAGGGCCAACTCGGACATATGTCCGACTACGAAGCCTTCGTAGGCGAGCTCGACCGGGTGTGGAAAGAATGTCTGCGAGTCCTCGCACCCGGAGGTCGCCTCGTATGCGTGGTTGGCGATGTCTGTCTTTCTCGACGCCAGAATCACGGACGTCACACCGTAGTCGCGTTGCATTCGACCATCTCCGACCATTGCCGCAAGCTTGGATTCGATGGCCTGGCGCCGATCATCTGGCACAAGATTTCAAACGCCGTCTTTGAAGCGAACGGCAACGGCGCCGGCTTCCTTGGGAAGCCCTACGAGCCAAACGCGATAATCAAGAACGACATTGAGTACCTGCTGCTTCTCCGCAAGCCCGGTGGTTACCGGAGCCCATCCGTCGAGGCGAGGGTCCTCAGCCTCATCTCCGCGTCAAATCACAAGAAATGGTTCCAGCAGATCTGGACGGGAATCACCGGTGCGTCCACGAAGGCACACCCGGCTCCGTATCCGGTCGAGCTCGCCTCGCGGCTCGTGCGGATGTTCAGTTTCGTCGGCGACACGGTCCTCGATCCGTTCGTCGGTACCGGCACGACGAGCCTGGCATCGGCTCTGTACGGAAGGAACAGCATCGGCGTCGAGATCGATGGTGGTTATCTGGCTCAATCGGCCGATCGTCTTCGTGAGAAACTCCCCCGCGCGGCGGAGCTGCAAGTGGGGATCCTGCGGCAGGAAGCAATCGAAGCCGCGTAGCACAGGCGGGATCGGGTTTGCCAACTTTCAAGCTTCTTGCTCAGTTCGAGAAGACTTTCTCGGATGGACCGTACCTTCACCGAAACTCACAGCTAGGTAATCGCATCGCCGACTTCCTATTTGACGATCTCTACGCACTTGATCCGTCAAGCCAACTCCATGCTGACATGGACAGTCGACGAATAGCTCTGAATCCAAGAGGTGTGAGCCCGGGTCTGAAGGCTCGGCGAGGCGACGGCTCGTTGGGACCAGTGCTCCCAGGTTATATCCCGAGGCCGTATGAGGGCCACGAGGTTCTGATTGCGCCAACCGCCGAAGTCGACATGGGCGCAGAGGTCAAGATCCTCGCAAAGGCAATGATCAAACAGATCGATCGAGTAATAAGTGACCTATGCGGACAGAGCCGGGAATTCAAGACCAAGAGTCCCGATGCGATTGCGGTTGGGATCGTCGGGATCAACGTTGCTTCGCGATATGTCTCGTTTGAAGGCGCGCGGCAGTACCCAACCGGACAGTACGGCCCGCATCCATTTCAGGAGGCGGCGGAGGCGGAGCGCAGGCTCCTCGCATCCGCGGAGCCGTGTTATCGCGAGTTCCTCGTCCTCCCGTTCCGGGCCACAAATGAACCACCGTTTGAATTCGCCTGGGTGCGGCCAAGCGAAACCAGGGATCGATACGCAGCGGTTCTCTCGAGGCTCACCCGGGAGTACGGACGACGCAGTGCGCGGGCGACCATCTGATCTCGGTCGCCCGGCCCGAGGTCTGCTTAGGCAAACAGTTTTGGTCTGGCGCGCCGGAACTCGAAGGTGTCCTGCTCGGCGAGCGCTCGGAAACATGAGTGGATGTACTCCTTTGGTCCACCGACCGCTAGGGATGGGTGCTCGCGCCCATCCTCATCCACTTGAGTCTGTCGCGCTCGCTTGCCAGCGATCCCGTCCCACACCAAGTCTCCATTCGGAAGGAGGGCGTCGCGGTCTGAGGCGAGGTCGGTCAGCCAGGTGGCATCTACTCCTTCGTGCCCAGCCGCGCCAAGCGCAGCCATCATTGGTGGCACTGTGAAGATCGAACGACGCGAAGCCAGACCTTCCCCGGGAAGTGCCGAGATCAACACGTTCAGCCAGCCGTCAATTGCTCGCTCAAGCTCGCTTGGATCCTCGATACCAAGTGGGCGAGTTGCGTTGGCTACGCCTGCGGTACCCGCAGCGAAGCAAACGACAAACAGCCGCAGGGCAGCCATCGTGAAGAGGTTGTCTGTGCGGACACTAACCTGGCGAGACTGGGTTTCAACGCGCCCAGCGAAGAAACGGTCGGCAATGTCCTTGGCTATCTTGTTCATCGGATCGCGATAGTCCATGAAGATCGCCAGTGTCGGGTTCGGCTTGATCCCAAAGACATTGAGATCATGGAAGGCCTGCTTGGCCCATTCAATTGGCTTGCCGTGATCGACGGTAATG
>JANMPD010000005.1:0-3276 GCA_031369685.1 Chloroflexota bacterium
AGCGACATCAGGGCATAGGTGTGGTCCACGTCCCGGTCGTGGCATTGGCGCCAGGTCTCCTTGGCGATGTCCAGGAGCCGCTTGCCCTCCGCGGCATCCTCGCGGTACGTCGCCGCCGTGGTCCGCTGCATCTCGGTCAGGAAGCGGTCCCAGTGACGGCGCGGCTGCCACGGCGAGCCGTTTGGCAGCTTGGCGACACGGACGGCCTGGTCGTTGCGATCGGCGATCGTTGCGGCATCGACGGACTTGTCCTTGAGGTACCCGTTGAGGTCGCCGATCCACTGCCGGTAGAGCGTGAAACAGACGTTGGCCTCATCGATGAAGTAGGCCTGCAGTTCGGCCGCGTTGTCCCAGCGGCCCTCGTCCAGCGCCTCGCGGATCTTCCGGTAGGTGGAGATCTTCTGGTCTTCCCAGGGCCCCATGCGGACGCGCCGCCCAAGAAGCTCGGTGAAGGCGATCTGTGTGTCCGCCATTCAGAGATTCCTCCCGAAGGTTGGAAGACGGCGACGATACTGGTACCGTTTGCAGTCCGGTCTGCGAAGCCTATCACGGCGCACCCGGCCGCGTCACACTGGAGGGACCGAATCTGAGCCTCGCGGCCCTCCTTGCGGTCCTTGCTGCGCTCGTGAACGCGGCCCAGGCGGTGATCAGCAAGGGCCTGACCGCGCGACTGCCGGCCCGCCAGCTGATCGGCGTCCTGTACGTCTGCAACGCCCTTGTCCTGTTGCCCTGGGCGCCGTTCGCAGTCTGGCGTTGGAGCCCCACAATCATCGCTCTCCACCTGGTCTCCGTCGGGCTCATGGCGATCACCGCCATCGCGATCTGGGACATGCTCGACGCAGGCGCGGCGTCGGCGACAACCACGGCCGCGGCCCTCAGCCCGATCCCCGCCACGATCGGGACGGCGCTGCTCGTTTCGGGTGTGTTCCGGCCGATCCAGGCGGTCGCCGCGGTCGTGGTCAGCCTGGCGGTGCTCGCCGCTCTGTCGAACGCTTTCGACTCGCTCGGCCGCCGCGGCACGCTGCTGCGGGTCATCGCAGCCGCGACCGGTAACGGGTTCCTGACCGTTGTCACGCGACTGATCGGAGATGAGGGCGTCGGGCTCGTTGAGACCTACGTCGTGCGAACCACGCTGGCCGCGATCGTCTTCATCGTGTTGTTCCCGCCACGGGATATCCCGATCAGGGCCGCCCCGCGCCTTTTCGGGCGTGCGCTGGTCGTCACAGCCTACTTCGTGCTTCTGATCCTGGCCGCCCAGCGGGGCAGCCCGGCCGTGGTCCAGACGACCCTGGCGGCGACGCCGCTGGTGGTACTTGGCTGGGAGTCGTGGCGGACGCGTCGGCGTCCACCCATGCGGATCCTCGCCGCGTCCATCCTGGTGGTTATCGGGGTGACGCTGAGCCTGGTTCTCTGACGTGCCACCCGAAGTCGCCTTCGGGCTCGGTGCTGCGATCGCGAACGTCGGCGTCGCCGTGCTCTCGACGCAGCTCGCCGCGAAGTTCCCGGCGCGCCAATTACTCGGACCGCTGTTCCTCCTCAACTGCCTCCTGGTGCTCCCATCTGCGCCGTTTGTCAGCTGGGTCTGGACGCCGACCGTCATCGCCCTTCACATCGGGACGACAGTGGCCCTTGTCGCTTCGTCGGTCGCCATCTGGGACATGTACGACCACGGTGGCGCGGCGCCAACCGTCACGGCCCAGTCGGTTGCACCACTGCCGGCCGCCGTTCTCGCCGGCGTGCTCATCCCGGGGTCGGTCGGGCCGGCGCAGGCGATCGCGGCCGTGGTCGTGGTGGCGGGCGTGCTCTTCGCGCTTCGCGACGCATTCGGGGCACTCGGCCGGCGGCGAACGGCCGTCTCGATTCTCATCGCGGCGATCGGGTCTGGGGTGATCACCGTCTTTGCCCGGCTGCTTTCGGACAAAGGGGCCGGCGTCGTTGAGGCCTATGTCGTGCGGACCGCGCTGGCAGCGATCGTTTGCGCGTTCCTCTTCCCGCCACGTGACATACCGTGGCGAGAGGTCCCGCGCATGACCCCGCGAGCGCTCGCGATCACGATCCATCTCGTGCTCAACCTGATGGGCGTCCAGCGTGGCAACCCGGCCGTCGTGCAGACGGTCGTCGCGACCGGACCACTGTTTGCCTTCGGCTAGGACGCTGCCGTGCACGGCCGGAGGCCGTCACGTGGTCTGATCACCGGGGCCTTGATCGCGTTCGGCGGGGTCGCGATCGTCGTGCTTGCGCCGCGCTGACGGAGGCCGGCACCTCGCCGTTGCGCCGCTGCTACGATGACGGGACTGGAAACGTCACCAACCGTCCACCAGGAGGCCACGATGGAACGCATCCTGATGTACATCCGCATCTTCCCGGGCACCGAGGCGGAGTACGACAAGCGCCACGCGGAGATCTGGCCCGAGCTCGTGGCGGAAATCCAGGAATCGGGAATCCGCAATTTCACGGGCTTTCGTCGAGGCACGGACGTCTGGTATTACGGCGAGTGCCATCCAGACGTCGCCACGGCCTTCGGGGTCCACGGTCCGAAGCCGGCCAATGCTCGCTGGAACCACTTCTTTCGGGATGTCATCGCGGAGATCGCCGACGGTAACGGCAATCTGCTCCGATACGACCAGATCTTCCATGCCGATGGGCCGCCCCTCGCCGGACCAATGACCCGAGGCTGCTTCAGCCTCGTCATCGACCCTGACCGTGCGGCCGACTACGACGGGCTTCATGCCAAACCGTGGCCAGACATGATGGCGGCGATCGCCGAGTCCGGGTTCCGCAACTACGGCGGCTTCCGGCGCGGTCCCCACGTCGTCTACTACGGCGAGTTCTACCCGGATATGCCGACCGTCTTCGGGCGCATCGGCGCAACGGATGTCAATCGGCGCTGGGGAGAGGCGTTCACGGGGATCATCACCACGATCACCGACACTGACGGCAACCTCCTTCTGGCCGATGAGATCTACCACAACGACTGACGTGGGCCAGTCGACGATCCCGTGATGGCCCAGCCGTCGGCCGGCCGCGACACCCGGCCGCGGATCGCGGTTGTCCACCCGTACTGGACGCTCTGGGAGCATACGGTCGGGCCGACCTTCCGGGCCGACCGCCTTGCCCTCGTGCGTCGGGTTGCCGAATCACTCGAGGATGCGTTTCTGCCGGTCGGGGTGGGGGACTTCGCATCCGCCGCGGAAGCGGCAGCGCTCGCGCCTGCATTCGGCGGAGCGGGCGCGGAAGTCGTGCTGGTCGTGCAAACCATGGCCGCGCCCCCGGCGT
>JANMPD010000011.1:0-39890 GCA_031369685.1 Chloroflexota bacterium
CGACCAGGACGATCTCCGGAACGGGAAGACCGATGGCCCGACCAAGTTCTCCGGCAATGATCTCGGCCACCAGCGCGCGCGGGCCCTGGGCCGCACCGCGAAACTTGACGACGTAGAGGCCGTCATCGTCCGCCTCGACCAAGCCCGGCAGCGAACCTCCTTCTCGAAAGGGCGTGACATACCGCGTGGCTCGAACGGTGCGCATCGGGTGATGATGAAGGCGCGAGAGGGTTTCGGCCGGTGACCGGCCCGCTTAGGCCAGGCGAAGGATTAGGCTGCCGGGATGGCAACGCGGAAGATCAGGCCCGGTGACGATCCCGGGGGTGGTGCGACCTCGGCCCGTGGCGCGACCTCCGACAGCGGCACGACCTCCGGCCCAGGCGTGAAGCCGAGAGCGGGATCCAAACCGCCAGCGGACCCAGCGGAGCTACGACGGCAGGGCGCCGGGCTGCACGCGACCGGGGACGGGCGATTCATCGTTGAGCAGTCGGCCAATGGTTGGATGGTCACGGACGGCGAACGCAGCAATGAGCTCGGCCTGCCCCTCGTGCGTGGCCCGTTCGCCACCCTGGTGGCGGCTCGAGCGGCCCTCACCACCGCCCGATCGGGTCCGTTGCCGATTTCGAACCTCGCCGATCGGATCGCCGCGATCCCGAAGCAAGGGCCACGTTCAACCGTATCGGCGCGAGGTGGGGTCGCGACGGTCGAGCCCGTCGAGCCCGTCGCACCGCCGCCGCCGGCGGTCCGGGAGTTCCGGTCGCGCGATGGTGATGGCCTCCGCTCCCTGTGGGCCGCGACAGACGTCGGCGCAGGTGCGATCGACGACATGCGCCTCCGGAAATTCGCGCAACGGAACCCGGGCACGTTCATCGTCGTTTCCCTGGGCGACGCGCTGATCGGCGCCGGTCTCGGCGGGTGGGATGGGCGGTACGGGTGGCTGCATCTCGTCACCATTGCCCGTGATCACCGACGGAGGGGCCTCGGGACCCAGGTGGTCCGACGGATCGAAAGCGGGCTCGAGGCCACCGGCTGCCGCCATCTGCGAGTCGTGGATGAGGGCGACCCGGCAGACCTGGCGTTCTGGGAAATGATCGGGTACCGGCGCGACGAGGGCGGCTACCTCGCCCGGGACCTCGTATCGAGTCCGCCTGGGCCTGAAGCGTCCGACGGTCCCGCGGACCCTTCACCGGAGTGACCCCCCCCCCGACCGCGTCGGGGGTTGCGCGAGGATCAGGGTTTCGGGCGTGATCCCGTTCGGCGGCGACGTTTCGGCAGCTCGATCGCTGCCCTCGCCTGTTTGTCCTGGATCTGCTTGAAGACCTTGCCCATGCCCGGCTTCATGAGCGCGCGGTGCTCGGCATCGAGGTCCTGGTCGCGTCGGCGGATTCGCTCCGCTTCGCGCGGGTCAATCTCCTCGGACATCGCTCAGGCGCCGAGCCAGGTTACGAGAACCGTGATCGTAGGAGGCACGATCTGGATCAAGGACGCGCGCAGGAAGGCGCGATTGTGACCGACGAGGACTGCGCCCGCCGCGACCATGGATCCGCACGCGAACATCACGATCGCGCGGCCCGGCGCCAGTTCGTTGGTGGCGACAAGGGACAGTCCGACGAGCACGCCGATCGCCAGGAACAGGTTGTAGAACCCCTGGTTGAAGGCGAACGACCGGACGATTGCCGCATGTTCGACCGACTTCAGGCCGAACCGTGACCACACGGCAGGTCGCATGAACCAGACACTCTCGAGCAGGAAGAAATAGGCATGGATCGCCATGGCAATGAGCGCGGCGACAATGGCGATCGGGTGCATTCGGGCAGCATAGACTGGGCGCTTCAAGGATGGAGATGGAGCGCGGGCACATCGTCTTAACACGCCGCGATCCTGATGGAGGTGAGCAATGGGAATTGCCGAGAGCGTGGCCAATGCGAGCGCATACCTGACGGAGCACCCCGAAGAGGCGCGTTATCGCGACGGCGCCGCTACCGCGACCCTGGAGTCCGGGCTTCGCGTCTCCGTGTCGGGCCCTCAGGGCGAGTCGCTCAGGACGGACATGCCAGCCGGGATCGGCGGCGAGAATTCGGCTCCCTCGCCGGGCTGGTTCCTGCGTGCCGCAACGGCCGCCTGCGTCGTTTCGCTGATCGGGATCCGCGCTGCCGCAACCGGCATCAGGTGTGAGGGAATCGAGGTGATCGTTGACAGCGAATCCGATGACCGGGGCATCCTTGGACTGACCGAGGGCATCCCGGCTGGCCCACTCTCACTCCAGATCGTCATCTCGATGCGCTCGACGGCCGATCGATCCGATATCGAGTCCCTCGCCGCATGGGCGGTTGCCCACTGTCCTGTGTCCGATGCCGTCCTCAGGGCGGTTCCGGTCGCAATCGTCGTTCGCGCTCCGTAATTCCCGATCAGCCTTCGATTGCACGAGGCTTGCCATGACAGCCGAGAGAGCCGGATTTCAGGGGTTCAGCCCAGCGGCGATCCAGTTCCTCGTGGATCTCGCCGCCAACAATGACCGGAGCTGGTTCCAACCACGCAAAGCCGAATACGAGCGCCTCCTGAAAGAACCGATGGAGCAGCTCGTGGCTGCGCTCGCCGAGCGATTTGCGGCCGCCGGCCTGCCACTGCTCGCCGATCCGAAGCGTTCCCCGTTCCGGATCTATCGCGACACGCGGTTCAGCAAGGACAAGTCGCCCTACAAGACGCACATGGCGGCGAGTTTTCCGTGGCTCTCGATGTCGGATGGGGGCCACCCCGAAGAGGACGACCACCCGCACGGAAACGGTGGCTACTTCAACTTCATGCCCGGTCAGATGTACGTCGGGGGTGGCATGTGGATGCCGGACAGGTCGCGGCTCGATGGCTTCCGACGGGCACTGGTCGACGAGCCGGAACGGGTTGCGTCGGCGATCGAGAACCCCCAGTTCGCGGCAGCGTTCGGCGGCGTCGACAGCCACGAGATGTACAAGCGCATCCCACCCGGCTGGCCTGCCGATCATCCGCGGGCGGACATGTTTCGATGGAAGGACGTCGTATTTGGACGTCGACTATCCGACGACGATGTCTGCTCGCCGGACCTGCCCGATCAGCTAACCGCCGGGTATGCCGCGGCCATACCGGTGTTTCGCTTCCTCGAAACGCTGCGGTGATGCTCCGTTGAGGGCGCGACCCGGGGACGCTCGGGGTCGTGCGGCCCGGTACGCTCGGATCAGCCGCCCGAAACGGCCGGAATGATGTGCACTATCGCGTCATCGGCAACGTCGGCATCGAGGCCGGCTCGCGCGCCATCGACGTAGACGTTCAGATGCGTGCGGAGGACGGGGCCGGCATCGACGAGTCGGTTGCGGATCCCGGGCACATGATGGTCCAGGCCGTCGATCACGTCCGCGACCGTTGCCCCCTTCACTGCAAGCCGCCGCGGCGCGCCGGGAAAGAGCGCAACGAGCGATCGTGGCAGGTGAACGTCGGCCACCGGTTCTTCGATCAGTCCAGGATCGCGACGTCGACCGACCAGATCGGGGGCAGGTTCTCCGCCACGAGGTTCCACGATTGCCCTTCGTCGCTGCTGCCGTAGACCTGCCCGGTCGACGTGCCGAAGTACACGCCGACGGGATCGAGTCGGTCCGCGGCCATGGCCTCGCGGAGAACGCCGATGAAGGCATCCTTCTGGGGCAGGCCCTTGCCGGACCTGGTCCACGAGTCGCCGCCATCGTGCGTGCGCCAGACGCCGGCGCTGCCATCGGGTACGTATCGACCGAGTTCGGCGCCGTTGAGCGGGACGGTCCAGACGGTCATCGGGTCGCGAGGATGCGCGGCCATCGGGAACCCGAAATCGGACGGTAGCCCTTCGGTGATCTCGTCCCAGCTCTTGCCGCCGTTGACGGATCGATAGACCCCGCAGTGGTTCTGCTGATAAAGGTGTTCACCGCCATCGGCCGCCATCACAAGCTTGTGGACGCACTGGCCGTACTCGGGGTACCGCTCAGGAGAGAATTCTGCTCGGACACCACTGTTCCGGGTTTCCCAGCTCGCGCCGCCGTCCTGGGTCTCGAACGCACCGACGGACGAGATCCCGACCCACACGCGATCGCCGTCTTCCCGATGGGGGACGATGGAATGGAGGATCAGGCCACCCGCACCTGCCTGCCACTCCGAGCGGGTTGGGTGGTTGGTGAGGCCCTCGATGTGCTCCCAGGTTGCGCCGTCGTCGCGGCTGCGGAACAGGCCGGCCGGCTCGACGCCGGCGTAGATCACGCCTTCGGCAGCCGTCACGTTCCAGACGGTCTTGAGCTTGGGTCCGTCGTCGCCGTAGGTCAGGCCTTCGCTCGAATGGGTCCAGGTCGCCCCGACGTCATCGCTGCGCCAGACCGCGGGTCCGTACCAGGGACTCCCGCCGCCAGCGAGGATTGCGCCAGTCGCGGCGTCGACCGATATGTCGTGGATGGGCCAGGCATCGCACATCGATCCGCGCAGGGACCAGGCGCGTCGGTCGGCGTCGCCGTCGATGATGAAGGCGCCCTTGGGCGTTCCGATGAGCAGGTCCACTCGATGGGACATTCCAGCCTCCGGGATCAGTTGGTCTGTTGACTGAATCTACCCGAGGACGGCGTGATCGGTTCGGGTTCGGACGTGCTCGGGCGCGGCGACGAGCCTCGGAGGGCCTGGGCTCGGGCTCGTGCCATTGGGGTGCGGAGCGCTGGCGCTCGCGCTCCGGCCAGCTTTGGCGCTCGCATTCCGGCTAGCTTTGGCGCTCGCGTTCCGGCTAGGGCTTCTTGTTCCCGCCGTTGCGTAGGTGCGGGCTTCCACCGTCACGGGACGCACGAACGTCGGATGGTCGCGAGATCTCGGCCGGTCGATGCCAACGCAACGGGCGGGCCAGTTCGCGAACGACTTCGCCCTTTGCCTCGAGGTCGAGCTGGACGGCCTTGGACCACCAGCCCGCGCGTTCGCCGCCCGGAAACAGGTCCTGCGGGAGGAGCGGGACCACGGCATCGCGCATCGCCTGTTCCGTGAGCCCCGGCTTCGATGCCGGCAGCGCCGCGAGGAGCGCGTCACGCATGGCGCGGTACTTACCGCCATCCACGGGCGTGGTCTTGCCCGGATGGTTGACGTTTTCGATCCTGACGCGATCGGGGAGTGGGGCTGCCTGTGCTTTGGCCATTCGATCCTCCGGGGGGGGTCGAGAGTACTCCACGGTGGGTTTGAGCGGGCTCGCCAGGGCTCGTGGCTCGCCGGGGCGCGTGACTCGCCTCAGGCCGTGACTCGCCTCAGGCCGATCGGGGTTCCGAAACGGGCGCCCCGCGTGCTCGCGGTCAGCAGCCGGGCCTGCTGGTGAGCCGGCTGGGCGCGTGACTCAGCGGCCCGACTTGAAGTCAGTCTCCTTCACGAGGTGGCCAGATCGATCGAACGTCCGCCAGATGCCGACCTGCTGGCCCCGCTCGAAGGTTCCGGCGCGCATCATGCTGCCATCTTTTCGATAGAACTCCCAGGCGCCGTGCATCTCGCCATCGAGCTTGAAGCCCTGCCACTGGATCGCTCCGGACGCGTAGTACGAGTTCTCGGCAATGGACTGCGGCGTTGAGGGCATGACGGGATTATCGGGGTAACTGGCGTTTCTGGTTGCGCGCCCCTCGGGTGCCGCGCCACCCGGCCGAGGGCGCAACCACGGGTGCCGGGCCCGACGGCGCCAGGCCCCGAGGGCAACCAGGGGTGCCGGGCCCCGAATTCCTGCCACTTCGACATCCCCGGTCGCCAGGGCACACAAACGAGGCCGTCATAGGGGATCCGAGGCACGCCGGGTTCCCGAGGCGTGCTCAGTCGTGCTCGGATCAGGCCTTACCGCGCCGCGTCGAGGCCATTTGGGACGGGATTTCGGCCGGTTCTACGCCTCACCGACCGGGGATGAGAATCTGGCATTCAAGCCGCGGGAAGGGGCGCTAAACAGCCGGAAGAGGTGGGCTCGGGCCGGGCAGCCGCAGGAGGGGGAATACAAACCGCCAGAAGGGGCGGTTCGCGGCACTCGAGCGGGCGCGGGCAGCAACTCTGGCGCGAGCAGCCGGCAGGACGCGAGCGGCCGATAGCAGCCGAACGTCGGGTCGGGCCGGTTCGGTATCCTCGTGACCGGCATACGACAGGCGATGAGCGGCATACGACGGCGATGAGCGGCAGGCGGCGAATCCGGGTCACCGCCCTCATGCGTCCAGAAGGAGGCCCGATGGAACGGGGCGTGCAAGAGTTGCGGGTCGTCGTGACCGCACTGGACTACGAAGCGGCGGTCGCGTTCTACCGGGATGCGCTTGGGATGCCGGAACTGGCCGCATACAGCACGGCAACGACCCGGGTCGTGATCCTCGATGCCGGACGCGCCACGCTCGAGATCGCGGACCCTGCCCATGCGGCATTCGTGGACGACATCGAGGTCGGGCGTCGCGTTGCCGGGCAGATCAGGATTGCGCTCCAGGTCGCCAGCGCATCCGACGCCACAGAGCGAGCTGTCGCGGCAGGCGCCGAGCTCATCGCCGCCCCGACTGTTACGCCGTGGCAATCGCTCAACGCCCGCCTCGCCGCGCCCGCGGGACTCCAGCTGACGTTGTTCGAGCAACTCGAACGAGAGTTCTGAGCTCTGCGATGCCTGATGTCCCACCCCTTCCGCGTGCCATCGCCGGCATCACCGTGCCCCAGGACGCGCCGTCGTCACGGGCCTGGTCGTGGGTACATCACAACATCCCCGCCTACCTCCAGACACTTCCTCGATGCCATCACGCGCGAGGTGGCGAAGCGGTCGAACTGCCAGAGCGACCGGCTGCTCAACACAAAGGCCCTCGCCGCCTGGATGGAGCGGTCGCCATGGCGATTTGCGCCATGACCTGGAATGAGGCCGGCTCCCACGCCGCGGCTTCGCTATGAGCATCATCCGCATTGCCGTCGCGTCGACACCCCTGACGACAACCCTCGATCAGGCCATTCCTGTCGCAGTCCGTGCCATCGAGGAGGCGGGCCGGCTCGGGGCCGCGATCGTCTGCCTCCCGGAAACGACGCTGCCCGGCCATCGCGTACAGGCTCGTCCGGCGCCCGATGTCAGCGCAGAGGAGATCGACGAGGCGCTCGAGGTCGTGGCCGCAGCGGCGCACGCTGCGCAGGTCGTCACGATCATCGGTGCGGAGCGGCCCACGGCGCGAGGTCGCGAGATCGTCGCTGCGGTATTCGATGCCGACGGGATGTTCCTCGGCGAGCAGGCCAAGACCCAGATCGACCCGACCGAAGAGGCCGACTACGTCGCCGGGGCCGGTCGGCGCGTGTTCACCGCCGGTGGCGCGACCTTCGGGATAGCGATCTGCCACGAGGCGTTTCGGTATCCCGAGATCAGCCGGTCCCTCGTCCTCGCCGGCGCGCAGATCGTCTTCATGCCCCATTTCGTGATCACCGAGGACGGCTCGCTGCCGACGACCTGGTGCGATCCGGCGAACCCGTACAACGAGAAGGCGCTACTCATGCGGGCGCTCGAGAACACCGTGTTCGTCGCAGCATCCAATGTGACGGGTCCCGACCAGGGTTCGATCACGGGGATCATCGCCCCGGACGGTCGGCTGCTCGCCAGCCTCGACTACGGCCGGGTGGGTGTCGTGACCGCCGACATCGAGCTTGACGAGGCGAGCGCGGCGCTGGCGCGGCGCTGGGTTCCAGAGCGGAACGTCCTGATCTGAGGAGAGCCTCGCGTTCGTGAGGCGCAACCCACGGCACTGCGTCGGTTGACAGGTGACCATCGGGTCACCTAATGTGCCACCATGGACGAAGTGTTCCGGGCACTGGCCGATCCGACGAGGCGCAGCCTTCTCGATGAGCTGTTCCGCGAGGATGGCCAGACCCTCACGGGTCTAAGGGTCCGGTTCGAGATGACGCGGTTCGGCGTGATGAAGCACCTCCGCGTGCTGGAGGACGCCGGCCTCGTCGTCACCCGTCGGCGGGGGAGGGAGAAGCTGCACTTCCTGAACCCCGTCCCGATTCGGCTCGTCCACGATCGATGGGTGAGCAAGTACGCGGCACCGTGGGCAGCGGCGCTCAGTGAGCTCAAGCAAGACCTGGAGGACCCGATGGAAAAGGTGTTCGAGATTTACATCAAGACGACCCCGGAGCGCCTGTGGCACGCGATCACGGATCCCGCGACGAGAGCGAAGTACAGCTTCGGGGTCGAGATCACGTCGGATTGGGACTCCGGCTCGTCCTACCACTCCACGGCCCGGGACGGTGAAATCGAGATTGCCGAGGGCGAGAACCTGGAAGTCGACCCGCCGCGCCGCTTGGTTCAGAGCTTCCGTGCCCTGTGGGGCGACGATGTCAAGGCTGAAGGAACGTCGCGGGTCACGTGGGAGATCGAACCGGTCGGGGACTCGTGCCAACTCATCGTGACCCACGACCAACTGCCCGCCGGCGCCAACGACCAGCTCTACGGCGGTTGGCCGATGATCCTGTCCGGGCTCAAGACCTGGCTCGAGACCGGGGAGTTGCTGACCACGCCGGGTTCGCTGAGATACGTAGCAGCCGGCTGACGGCCGGGTGATGACGCCCCGACCCAGCGAACCCTCTCAGCCGACTGACGGGCCTCGGCCGAGGCTGTAGAGCGCGATGACCGGAGCGATGGTCCTGACCCAGACGGCCGCGGTCAGTCCGCAGGCCGCGATGGCCAGGCCGAGCGCCAGGATGCCTTCGACGCGAAGTCGCAGCTCCCGACGATGGGCGGCGCGTCCTTCGAATGGGTCGCGAAAACGGCCAAGTTGTCCTGCCATTACTTCCTCCAGTGGGGGCATCGTGTCCGCTGCCTCCCGGTTGCCATTCTCGCGCCGCGGCCGGCCCGCGCCCAGCCTGACCATCGGGTTCCATGAACAGGCGGATAGGGCCAGTCGCGCCCATCCGGTCGCCGGCGACGTAATCGGGCGCAGCGCGCCATCATCGAGTGCCCCATGTTCGGTCGTAGTGAGAAGGAGTCGCTGACGTCATGGATTGGACCCTAGAAGTCGTCGTGCTGCCGGTCAGCGACATCGAACGTGCTGTGGCGTTCTATCGCGACCAGGTGGGCTTCCACCTCGACCACGACACCACTAACGAGTGGATGCACGTCGTGCAGCTGACACCGCGCGGGTCGGGCTGTTCGATTGTCATCGGCGATATGCCGTCCCAGAAGGAAATGGCTCCGGGTTCCATGCGAGCGCTCCAGCTGGTCGTCGCCGATGGACGGGCCGCGCATGCCGAGCTCGCCTCCCGCGGCGTCGAGGTCAGCGACATCACCGTTTTCGACGAGCGCGATGGCGGCACTTTCTTTGGCTTCGCCGATCCCGACGGCAATACCTGGTCCGTGCAGGAACTCAAGGTCCGCGGCTCGAAGCCGCTGATCCCGCTCGATCACCGGACCTCGATGGCGGACTGATTCGCGATGCTCCGTCCAGGTTCCCGCGCTGCTTCACGATCCGGGCCGGCGGCGCGGCTGCGGACGATGTCGTCGGACGCCTTGACCGAGCCTGAGATTGCCTCGATTCGCACTATTCTCCGGGAGGCGTTCGGTGACGGAGACGACGCGTTTGCCGAGGACGACTGGACCCATGCACTCGGCGGGACCCATTTCGTGCTCGATCTTGACGGGGAGATCGTGACGCATGCCGCGATTGTCGAACGGCAGCTGTGGATCCGTGAACGGCCGGTTCGGACGGGATACATCGAAGCGGTGGCGACCGATCCGGGCCACCAGAGTCGTGGATTCGGATCCGTGGTGATGGAGGCGGTCACGGACCACGTGCGCGAGTCGTTCGATCTCGGGGCGCTCGGGACCGGGCGGCTCAGTTTCTACCAGCGCCTCGGCTGGGAAGCGTGGAAGGGTCCTGCCTACGTTCGCGACCCCGGCGGGCTGATCCGGACGCGCGACGACGAGGGCTACATCCTGGTCCTGCGGACGCCGATGTCGCCATCCTTCGAGGGGACCGAGCCTCTGAGTTGTCTCGCACGCGTCGGGGAACCGTGGTGATCGATCCCGCGTGGCGGGCGGGCGGATCCTGCTGCGAGGATGGTGACCGAGCCCATGGATGAACCGCAGCCGATCTTCATTCCGCCGGGCGGAGGGTTGCACCGCCACGCCATACCGCCACGCCGCAGGGCCGCGCCATACCGCCACGCGGCAGGCCACTTGGCACCGCCACGCGATACCGCCACGCGGCAGGCCACTTGGCACCGCCACCTGTATGCCATTTCGACACGGGTGGTCGCCAAGGCATACCTTCTCGGCGATTCGAGCCGCCGCGCTGGCCCGTCGCCTACCCCAGGCGGCCCAATCCGTGCTCAGCAAAGGCACGAGGCGGCTGTTCAACGAGCGGATCGAGCTCCGAAACGGTTAGATACCCGGCCTTAGCGACCCCGGGTGTCGAGGTGGCAGGAATCGTGGCCGAGGTTGCGGGAAAGGCAGCCCAGGTGCAGATCGCGCGATCACGGCCCCGGCCGGATGCCATGCCGCCGCCCCGGCCGCATGCCGCGCTGCCGCCGCCCCGGCCGCATGCCGCGCTGCCGCCGCCGCCGCCGCCGCCGCGCCGACCCCGCGCGATCTTCCGGGCGCGAACCTCAGGCTTCGTGCCCCTCGCCGAGTCGCTCGCCCGCTTCGATGCGGACGGGGAGCCGGTTCTCCGCCGGGGTAAGCGGGCACGAAAACCGCATGTCGTACACGCACGACGGGTGATAGGCGAGGTTGAAATCGATGGTGTACGTGCCGTCTTCCTCCGGTTCGATGTCGAGGTACCGGCCTGCACCGTACGTTTCGGTGCCGGTCGTTCCGTCCAGGAACGGCACGAAGATCGACATTGACTGGCTGTTCTCGAAGGCATAGCCAGTCAGCTGGCACGGCACGGACCCAACGTTGAACCGGAACACGCCCGCTCGCGTCGCGGGCCGCAGGCGATTGTCCGAGGTGGGAATGCTGAAGGTCGCCGGCTCGTCGCCGCTGTATGGCTCCAGGGCCAGGTCTTCGAACACCAACGTCTCGTCGACATCGAAATAGGGGAGCCCCGCAAAGCCCTCCCGATCATCGGCCGGGAGCGGGCTGCCGGCGCCCGTCCGGAAGTAGTCGTTTTTGTCCTCACGAAAGCCGCGGACGGCATCGGCGTACTCGACTGGCACGTGATCGTGCTTGTGTTGTTCGGGCTGGTGGTCGTCGGAATGTTCTTGGGTCATCGAGGCTCCTGCGGTGTCGGGCCATTGTGGACGAGGCCACCAGGGCGTGCTGTGTCCTGTGCTTTGCGGAATCAGTCCGCGCCGCGACCTGACGCTGATCATCTTCTCGGGGGTCGCCTGGTTTGCCTTCCAGAACTTCGTCCTGAACAAGAGCCGTCGGCTCGTGGATGCCGGCACGAGTTGCCCATCGAACCACAGCGCCCCGACCCAGCGGATGGTCCGCGGGCCGGGGCGTCGGGCTTCGCCCGGACTTAAGGGGCCGGTCCGCGGGCCGGGGCGTCGGGCTTCGCCCGGACTAGGGATTCGCTCGAACTAAGGGGCCGGATCTACGAGCTCGAATTTCTGCAGTCGATTCAGGAATGTGAGGTCGCTCGGACCGAACTCGCTCACGTAGATACCGTCGGCCTCGTCCGCGGCAATGCCCCATGTGAACCCAAGCTGTCCGACGTTGACGCCCAGGGTCCCGAAGCCACCTAGATAGGTACCGGTTGCGTCAAAACCAAGGACGCCATAGGCATTACCTCGCCCAGTACCCTGCGTGACGAATACGCGTCCGTCGATTGCCACAGCGATCTCCGTCGGTTGCTCGTTGAAGGCGCCGGGCCCCGAACCCGTGGCCCCGAATGTTCCGGTGAGTTTCCCGCTCGGATCGAATCGCCGGACCGAATTCGGGCTGATCGTTGACACGTAGAAGTTGCCGTGGCTATCGATTGCGAGACCATTCGAGCCGTCCGAGACGCCCTCCAGGGGAGCAAAGGAGCCGAGGACCGTCCCTGTGGGGTCATACGTCTCGATCACGGCGCGTCGGTCATCAAGAACGCTCACGTTGCCCGACGGAGCGACGGCGATGCCTACGGGATCATTGAACGACCCGGGGCCGGCTCCGAAGCCACCCCAGCTCGTGATCAAATGACGCGTAGTGTCAAACGCCTGAACTCTGCGGTTGCCGACGTCGAGGACAAAGAACGAGCCATTTGAAGCGAAGGCAATGGTTCCGTATGGATCGCCGTTCGACCTGACGAGATTGAACTGGCCATCGCCAGAACCCGGCTGGCCCCAGAACGCTTCGAACGTTCCGTCAGGCGAAAAGATTGCAAATCGACCCCCAGCCACGTCGGCCACCCAGAGCCGACCGTCGGGCGCGCGGGCGAGCCCAGCCAGGACGACCTTCGGATCAGGAGTTGTGGCGCTCCATTTCGCCGTTGCCAGCGGTGGCGCCGCGGTCAATTCGGGTGTCGGCGCTCCGGTGGCAGTGGCCGATGGGAGCGGGGTTGCGCCGCCGGTTGCCCCGCTACTCTGCAGCGGCCGAACCGCCTTGCCGTCACCGCCGATGGCGTACAGACTGCCCGTCGTTGTGCCGACAAAGACGAGGCCGTGAGCAACGGCCAGACAGCAGTCGATCCGCCCATCGACATCAAATGACCAGAGAGTCGCTCCAGTTGATGCATCGAATGCGTAGATGCGCTGCTCCTCGCTGGCCGCGACGTAGATCATCTTGCCGGCGACGACAGGCGCTCGAAGCTTGCCGTTCAGCTGCGCACGCCATCGAACTGCGCCCGTACTCAGATCCAGGGCCGCAACGGCGCCCTGAGCGGTGACGGTATACGCAGTGCCGTTCGCGATGGCCGGCGCGTAGAAGGCTTCGTCCACGGTCCAATCAACGACGCCTGAACCGGTCGTCACCGCTCGAAGATGCCCGGTCGTCGAATCGGACGTTGCGCCGATGTAGGCGAGCCCGCCGCTGACAACGGCCGTGCCAGTGATGTCACCATCGGTCGGGACCGTCCAGCGCGTGGCGCCAGACGCCGCGTCAATGGCGAGCAAGCCCGCCGTATCACCGGCGACATAAATGATCCCATCGGCAAATGCAGGGTGGTCCAGGGCCGACCCATCTGAGGTGATCGCCTTCTGCCACTGCACGGAGCCGGTGGCCGCGTTGATCGCCACCATCGTTCCCGTACCCGTTGCGAGATAGACGCGGCCATCGCCCGCCGTGAGTTCGGAGGCGGCTGTAAACGAGATGGACGCCGTCCAAAGGAGGCTTCCCGTCTTCGGATCCAGGGCGAGGATCGCTCCGGCACCCTGACTTGAAACATAGACACGACCATCGATCGCGAGTGGTCCACTGAGGGGACCGTTCGCACTGCGGTACGTCCAGATCTCGCGTGCATCTCCAATGGCAATGGCGTGAAGCACGCCATCATCGCTCGTCACGAAGACTGAGTCGCCGCTGATGGCAGCACTGCCACTGATCGCACCCTGGGCCGAGAACCGCCAATCGAGGATGGGATTTCCCACGGGACCGGTCAGGCCAGCACCAGTTCGGTCGACACCGCCACGGAACCCGGGCCAGTCATCCGGGCCGGGGTTGGACAAGAGGAGGGCACCAATCCCTGCGACTGCCGCTCCGAGGAGGACGATGAGAATCGTGATGAAAACAAGGCGTCTTGCCGGAGATCCGGCAATGATTCGCGAGTTGCTGCGCATTGGACGCTCCTTGAGGAGGGCCAGCCACCCTGGCAAGGGACGTTGGCCGGCGGTGGAGGCGAGGATGTGGTCGAGGAGCCACTCGGGGGGTTTGGTGACTTCCGCCGCCATCCACGACGTCACCTGCTGTTCGAATGACTGCTGCTTGTTCATAGCGGACGCTCCCGCGTGATTCGATTGCGCGCGTCCGGATCACCGGACATGGCGCCTCTCAGGGCGACAAGCCCGCGGTGCAGCCGGGACTTCGCAGTCCCGACGGGGATATCAAGGATCGAGGCCGCCTCGGTCAACGGCAGTCCGACATAGAAGTGCAGGACCACCAGGGCCCTCTGATCGACCGGAATTCGACTGAGCTCTCGACCAAGACGATCCTGGTCGGCGAGCGCAGCTGCGAAATCCTCGATGGCCGGCTCGAGATCGGGAAGCACGTGCAACTCGGCCACATCCCGGCTTCGATGCGCCCGCGCCGATCGGTAGCAGGCGTGGACGGTGAGCCGATAGAGCCAGGCATCCCATGCCTCGGGATCACGGAGAGCGCGAACGTTGCGCCAGGCCTGCACAAGCGCCTCCTGAACCGCGTCCTGGGCGCGGTCCGGATCCCGAAGAATGAGTTTGGCGGTACCGAACACGCGTGGGAACGATGCCTTCACCAGGATGGTGAAGGCCTCATGCTCACCCGCCTGGGCTCGCGCGACGAGGTCACGCTGCATTCCGCCACCGTTTGGGTCGCGACTCAAAGGGCCGCGCTCATACAGTACGAGTCATCCGATGCAACGAAAGGTTCCCTCGCGGCGAGATTCCCTCGCGGCGAGATTCCCTTTTGTTCCGGCCGCGTCACCGGTCTATTCTTCCGCCCGTGCCAAAACTGCTCGAATCCCTCCTCGAGATCGTCGCGCCTGCGCGCCTCGGGCGCAGCTTTCGATTCCTCCTGTCGGCGACGGTCATCAACAACGTGGGCGATGGCATCGTCCTGTCGGCAGGTCCGTTGCTGGTGGCGTCGACCACGCGTGATCCACTTCTCGTCTCGATGGCCCTGCTCGCCGAACGCCTGCCCGTCTTCCTGTTCGGCGTGCTCGGCGGTGCCATCGCGGATCGCTTCGACCGCCGAAGGCTCGTGGTCATCGCGAACCTGGGTCGGTCGGTCGTCCTGATCGCACTGGTCGCGACGATCGTGAGCGGCACGGTGAACATCGGCGTAGTGCTTGCAGCGCTCTTCATCCTCGGCACGGCCGAGACCTTCGCCGATTCGGCATCGAGCACGCTCCTTCCGGGTCTCGTTGCCCGCGAAGACCTCGGGATTGCCAATGCGCGGCTCCAGGGCGGATTCCTGCTGACCAATCAGCTCGTCGCCCCGCCGATTGGCGCGTTTTTGTTCGCAGCGGGCATGGCGCTTCCGTTCGCCGCGAACGCGGCGGCCTTCGCGCTGGGTGCACTCCTCGTCTCCCGGGTCGTTACGAGCACGAAGCGCGAGGTCGGGGCGCGGTCCGGCCTGCGATCCGAGATGGCCGAGGGGATCCGCTGGCTGATGGCCCATCCGCCGATGCGAACCCTTGCCCTGACGATCTTCACGTTCAACGTCACCTTCGGAGCGGCGTGGTCGGTGCTCGTGCTCTATGCGGGGGACCGACTGGGGATGGACGAGGTCGGGTTCGGGTTGCTCATCACGGCAACGGCGGCGGGCGGGCTGATCGGCGCTGGCCTGTATGGCCGGCTTGAACGACGCTTCTCGCTGGGCCACATCATGCGAGGCGGCCTGATCATCGAGACGCTTACGCACCTGACGCTCGCCCTGACCACCCTGCCGGCCGTGGCGCTCGTCACGCTCGTCATGCTCGGCGTACATGAATTCGCCTGGGGGACCACGTCGACCGTCGTCCGCCAGCGGGCGGTGCCCGATGCCCTCCTCGGCCGCGTGGGCGGTGTCTACCGGGTGGCGAACGTCGGCGGGCTCGTCATCGGGACACCGATCGGCGGTCTCCTGGCCCGGACATTCGGAATCACGGCTCCGTTCTGGTTCGGGTTCATCGGCTCAGCGGTGCTGGTCGTCGTCCTGTGGCGCGCGTTGCTCCTGATCGGGCATGCCGGCGATGTCGGTGGATCCGCCGGCGGATCCGCCGGCGACGCCCCGGAACCCGACGCCGACGCCCCGGAACCCGGCGTCGAGGCGTAGCGAACCACCGATACAATCCGGGGATGGATGCGTTCCTCGATGACACGACGAAGCTGCTGCGGCGCACGCCGACCGTGGTTCGCGCCCTCCTCGAGGGACTTCCGCAAACCTGGACAGAGACCCCCGATACAGCAGGTGGCTGGCGTCCGCGCGATGTCGTCGGGCACCTGATCAGCGCGGAGCTGGACGACTGGATGCCCAGGGTGCGGCGGATCCTGGAGCAGGGCACGTCCGCGGCGTTCGATCCGTTCGACCGCTTCGCGCATGCCGAGCGGGATCGTGATGCGACCCTCGACGAGCTCATCGAACGGTTCACAAGCCTCCGAGCGGAGAGTGTCGCAGCACTCGCGTCCACGGTCACGCCCGACGACCTCGATCGCCGGGGACTTCACGCGTCCCTGGGTGAAGTCACCCTGCGTGAGCTCCTCGCTACCTGGGCGGTCCACGATCTTGACCACATCTCGCAGATCTTTGCGGCGCTCGCGGGCTCACGCGACGCCGATGTCGGGGCCTGGAAGGCTTACCTCGGAATCCTTCTCCGACGGGATGACCCGTCCGCCGTCCCTGATTGATGGACGAGCGCCCACGGACCTGGCACTACGGCCTCGTGGCACGCTGGTGGGCCGAATTCAACACCGCGACTCCCGAGGAGCTCGCGTACTACCGGTCGGCCATCGAGACCTATGGCCAGCCGGCGCTCGATCTCGCCTGTGGAGCCGGGCGGCTGCTGATTCCGCTCGCGGCCGAAGGGTTCGATGTGGACGGCGTTGACCTGTCCCCGGACATGCTGGCCCAGGCCGCGACCATCGCCCGGAGCCGGGGCCTGGGCCCCGCCCTCCACGCATCCGCGCTGCATGAAATGGACCTCCCGCGCCGTTACAAGACCATCTACTGCTGTGACTCGTTCGGGCTGGGCGGCCGGCGCGACTACGACGCGCTCGCGATGTCCCGCGTGTTCGATCATCTCGAGCCAGGTGGCGCGTTCGTGTTCAACCATTACCTGCCGTACGACGACATCGACAAGGATCGGTGGGCCGATTGGCTGCCCGAACATCGGACGCCGGAGCCCGTCGCCGTGGCCCGAATCGGGGGATCGACGGACATTCGCGGATGGCGACGAAATCGAACTCCTGGGCCGGCGGCTCGAATTCGATCCGTTCCTCCAGCGCTACACCCGTGAGATGCGTGCCGTGCTGCGGCGCGACGGCGAGGTGATCGCGGTCGAGGAGAACGTCCTTCAGGAGAACGTGTACTTCGCCCAGGAGCTCGTGCTGATGCTCCGAGCGGCCGGGTTCAGGGAGGTCAGCATCGTATCCCTGTACCGCGGCACGCCGGCCGGCCCTGACGACACGAAGGTCGTCTTCGTCGCGCGTCGATCGAGCGAGTAGCGCGCCGAGACGCGCTGGGGCATGATCGGGGCCAACACATCGGATCGGGAGAGAGCATGACCCAGGGTCGGATCGAGGCGCTGCAGGCGAGCCTGCCGTTCTACCAGTGGTACGCGCGGTCGCCACACACCGAGCGGGCCGGCCAACCGGGCGTGATGGACCTGCTGTTCGGCAATCCGCATGACATGCCGATCCCGACCTACGTTGCGGCGCTCCTGAAGCACACCGAGCCCCTCGACCCCTCCTGGTACGCGTACATGCTCGATCACCCGGCCGCCACGGAGGCGGCAGCCGCTGACCTCGCCGAGCACACCGGCATGCCCTGGCAGGCCGAGGACATCTCGATGACGACCGGCGGCTGGGGTGCCATTGCGACCGCGATCCGGATGGTCACAGAGCCCGGCGATGAAGTCATCTACTACGACCCGCCCTGGTTCTTCTACGACATCCTGGTTCGCGGAGCCGAGGCGGTCCCGGTGGTCCTGCCGCTCGATGCCCCGCGCTTCTCGCCGGATCCCGATCAACTCGCGGCGGCCATCACGCCGCGCACCCGGGCCGTCCTGCTCAATACGCCCCACAACCCTTCCGGCCGCGTCCTGGAACCGGCCGAGCTCGAGGCCATCGCCGAGGTCCTGCGCGATGCCTCTGCGCGGTACGGTCGCCCCATCTACCTGCTGAGCGACGAGGCCTATCGGCTCATCGTGATGGATGGACGGCGGGCGGCGAGCCCGGCCGAGTTCTACGACCACACCCTGGTCCTGTACTCGTACGGCAAGCAGTTACTCGCCCCGGGCCAGCGAATCGGGTACCTCGGGATCTCGCCACGGATCACGGACCGCGCGCCGCTCCGCGATGCCGCCACCCTGGTCCGATTCGTGAACAGCTACGGGTTTCCGAACAACACGCTCCAGCGCACGCTGCCCGAAATCTCGCGCCTGTGCATCGATATGAGCGCGATCCAGCGCCGACGGGATCGCATGGTGTCGGTTCTCGATGCGCACGGCTACGCGCCGACGACTCCCGAGGGCACCTTCTACATCATGGCTCGCAGCCCGGACCCGGACGACGAGGCCTTCGTCGCGCGCATGGCCGCGGAGGATCTCTTCATCCTGCCCGGGACCACCGTGATGATGCCCGGCTGGTTCCGGATCTCACTCACGGCGAGCGACGCCATGATCGAGGCAGCCGCTGGGCGATTCGCGGCGCTCTAGGCTTCGGGGTCTGGTTCTGCGATCGAGCTTCCAGTTCGCGGCAAGGGAACGGCGCTCGGCGAAAGCCCGAGGACGACGGTGTTTCCAGAGGTCGTCTCGAGTTGGTGCAGCATTCGGAGCTGAAGCATGGCCGGATTCTGCTCAACGAGACGCGCGGCATTGGCGAGGCTCCGAAGCGCAGCGGTCTCGCCGCGGGCCTTCTCGAGCGAAGCGAGCCCCTGCTGCCGCGCATCCACCACCTGGGCGAAGAGTCGCTTCGTGGCAGCTGGGAGCATAAGGTCTTTGATCTCCACGTCGACCAACTCGACGCCGATGTCATGAACCTTGCTCGCAGCACGCTCGACGACTTCTGGGCCGATCGTCTCGCGATGCTGAAGGACGTCGTCGATCGTGCGGGCTCCGACAACCTCTCGGAGTGCCACCTGGATCAGGTTGTACATCGTTCCGAGGTAGTCCTGCACCTGGTTGATCGCCACCGCGGGATCTGTGAGCCGGTACTGTCCTGCGATGGTCAACTTGATGCTGATCCCGTCAGATGCGATCACCTCCTGGCCAGGCGCGGCTAGGAGTGACAGGCGCATGTCGACCGTGCGGATTGTCGTCGTTGGGGTGTAGATCCAATGTTCGCCCGGACCGACGAGGCCGCGATACAGCCCATTCGAATATCGCAGGCCCTGCTGATATTCGTAGACGACGACGCGATCGATCAAACCACGTATCACAGCCAGCGCCAAGACGGCGCCGACGACCACCAGAAGCCAGGTGACGAGTCCCATAGTTTCCCTTTCAGTTGAGGTCGGAACGAGAGCTCCCAGAGCTTCGGCGGAGGTCTGATCCTGCAGGACCTTGGTCCTGGTGCGTTGCCGCTGAGCCCTCGCCCGACCGTTAGGGAGTCGAACCCTTCTTGCCAGAGGGAGACCGATGTCGAAACGCATTGACGAGATTCGTCAAGCGCCGAATTGTTGCTCCCGCGGAGATGCTACCCGCCAGCGATCCGGAGCGTTCGCTAACATCTGCGCGACACTGCGTTCTTGACACGCCATGATCAACGATGTCTGGAGGGCCCCCTTGTGACCTCAGTCGATGTCGCCATTCGGAACGGAACGTATGCAGCCTTCGTGGAACTTGGCCGTGCGCCAACGATCCGGGAGGTGGCCGATCGGACGCGCGCATCGGTCTCCGATGTTGCCGCCTCGTGGGCGCGCCTCCAGGACAGCCACGCTCTCGTGCTCGACGCGGCTGGAGCGATCCTGATGGCGAACCCGTTTTCGGCGATCGAGACGCCGCATCGCGTGGAGGCGGCCGGGCGGAAGTGGTTCGCCAATTGCGGCTGGGATGCCTTCGGAATCGGCGCAGCGCTCTCCGTTGATTGCACGATCCACACGACCTGTCCCGACTGTAACGAGCGCATCGACCTCGATATTCGTGGCGGACGACCGCTGGACGAGACGCCGGTGTTCCACGTCCTGGTGCCGGCGCGCGAGTGGTGGAACGACATTCGGTTCACCTGAGGAACCATGCTCGTCTTCCGGTCGGAAGCACACGTCGATCGCTGGCTCGCAGGTCGCTCAGGCGGAGTCACCATCTCGATCACGAAACTCGCGGAACTTGCCGCGGCATGGTGGTCGGACCGCTTGGACTCGAACTGGCAACCGCGTAGCCGGGAGAAGAATCAGGCGATCCTCGACGAGTTGGGGCTGATCGGCGACTTCTGGCATCTTGGGTGAGCGATCGGGCTGGCCTCGTAGACTGAGCCACATGCGATCGCTAGCGGTGCGGAGACTCGCTATTTCCTGCGCGATCCGGATGGCTACCTCTCCGAACTCAGCTGGTACGGCCCCGAGAGGCTAGTACGGGATGGGTCCCCTGAGGACTTGAGGTGAGGACGTCAGTGCGTGCGCTCGGTCACCACGACATTACCGATGGCGCCGTCAGCACTGGTCGTTGCGCTGTCGATGACCAGCTGACCGGACGCAACGACCACCGTCGCCGTGTACATGATCGTGGTAGTTGTGCCGTCCGGGTTAACGGACTTGCGACGAGTACGTGTCGTCGTGTGCGTTCGACTCCCAACCATCGATATCTCGACCTGATGGGTGGCGGCCACGATGGAGTGGATGCCTTCACAGGTGTTCGATGTTTCCACAGTGCCGCTGACATAACCACTCGCGGACGCATCAGACTGCCGTCGACCGAACGTGTAGGCCGTCGGGGTCCCGGACCCGTAGAAGTGGATGTCAAGGGCTCCGGTCGAGCCATCGACGCATTCGATGTCCTGGTGGGTCGTGGTGCTCAGCAGCATGCTCACCGTGCCGGCCAGATTGTCGCGGCCCAGCTCGACATAGTTTCCGGCTGTGTCACTGCCACGGGCGTAGTCGAGATCCGTCGGGCCCCCAATTGTGTCCGCCGAGACAGGTGAGATGAGGGCGACCGAGAGGACGACCAGCCCGGCCATGACACGCGCGAGCTGCGACATCGAATTCCTCCAAACCGGTTCGCCTGTGACGAACATCATGGGCGAGCATCAAGGCTGGTAGACGAAAACACAATGGGATCGCAGGCAAGGTGTTGCGAATTGTCGATATGGCCGAGGACGTCACGCGAGCCGTCTACGACGACGCGTCGAGCTTCTACACGCGGGCAAGGAACTCGAGCACGCGCGTCGTAAGCAGTGCTGTCGCGTCCGGGTCGTACGAGCTGAGCGAGCTGTCGGCGAAGTAATGCTGGTCGCCGGGGTAGAGAAAGAGTTCCGCGTCGTCGACCAACTCCACGATCTCCCGGGCGGCATCGATGTCACCCTCGCCGACGAAGATCGGGTCGTTGTCCATGCCGTGAATCTGGACCGGCACGCCGTCCGGCCATGGACCAAACGCCCACTCGCCGGTGATCGGGATACAGGAGTAGAAGAGCACGGCGCCGCGCGCCCCGGGCCGCGTCTGTGCGAGCTTCTGCGCCATCATTTCCCCGAGGGACATGCCGGCATACACGAGGTTGACCGGAAGGTCGTCGGCTCGACGAACCCCCTGCTCGAGGAGGTTCTCGAATCCCACCTCCTTCGCGTAGGCGACCCCCGCATCGATCGACGGGAAGGTTCGTCCCGCGAACAGGTCGGGGGTGTGGACCACGTGCCCGGCAGCGCGCAGTTCATCGGCAAAGGCGATCACGCCGGGCGTCAGGCCCTGGGCATGATGAAAGAGCAGGACTTCGGCCATCGGAACCTCCAGATGCGGGACGAGTGGTGGGGGGGCAGCCAGCGCTGATCCAGTTATTGCGAGGACTGGCCCAGCAACCCCTTGAGGTCGAAGATCGAGGCATTGCCGGACGGGAGGAGCATCACCGTGATCTTGTCGGTCAGTTTCTGGATGTACTGGTACTGGAGGATCTGATCTGACAGCGAGGCTGCGAGCGTCTGGTTGGCCGTCGCCTGGCCCTGGGCGAGCGCGATGGTTGCGGCCGCCTGGCCTTCGGCAAGCTTCACGTTCGAATCAGCCTGTCCCTGTGCCTGGGCCACGGCCTGATCGGCCTGGATCTTCTTCTGGGCCAGGATCTGCGATTCCGTCTGAACCTGTTGCTGAGCAACCTGCTTGGCTTCAATGGCCTGCTGGAACTCGACGCTGAAACTGATGTTGGCGATGTAGATGTCGTCGACGATGATGTGGTACTGGGAGAGATTGGCCGCGAGCGCTTCCTTGGCCTTCGATCGGATTTCGTCGCGGGCCCCCAGGATCTGGTCCACCTTGTACTCAGGGACGACGGTCTTGATGAAGTCGTTGAAGGCCGGGTCGATGACCTTCGAGGCAAAGTCGACACCGACTCGCTGGTAGAGGTCGGACGCGTACTGACCATCGACGTGGTAATTCATGACCCCGGTCAGCCTGACGGTCTGGTACTCGGCCGAGGCCGCATCGATCTCCTGGAACTCGTGCGGCCTGACCCGAGTGTCGATGATCGCCACGCGCTGCACGATGGGGATGACGATGTGGAGCCCGGGTTCGAGGGTGCCTGGCTGAACCGAACCGAAGTTCGTAACGACTCCCACGTTCCCGGCGGGAACCTCGACGAAGGGTCCCGAGATCCCGACGACCAGGATCAACCCGCCGATCACGGTTCCCACGCCGGCTCGGGCGACATGGGACCGCCCGACGGGTTGGGCCCCGGAGGTCCCCCTGGTTGCCCGGCCGAGCGGCAGGATGAGCCCAACGCCGAGGCTCACGCCGATCAGGATGAGGCCGGCGAGCATGATCAGAACGTTGATCATCGTGTGACTCCTCGGATGGTGTTCAGCTGTCCCATTCCAGACCGGAAGATCTCCGCATCGGGAGGTCAGCGCGGTCCACTATAGGGACCGGTCTCGCGGTTCGGTCGATCGCTCCGATCGATCCTGGGCTGCACCTGGGCCGCACCCAGCGCGCGCTCCGGCCCGCACCCCGCACCCCGCCCGCGCTCCGGCCTGCGCCCGCCCGCGCCGCACCCCGCGCGCTCCGGTCCGCGCCGCAGCTTCAGCGCGCTGCGGCGAGCCGGTCGGCGCTGGCGCGCAGCGCGTCGGTCACCTTGATCAGCGGCGCCATGTACAGCGGCGCACAGGCGTCACGACAACGCGTGGCGAGCTCGGCGATGTCCCGCATGCGCTCTTCGATGACCAGCCAGGCAGCCTCCCGGTGGGGGAGGAGATAGTCCATCGCGTAGAAAAGCTCGAAGCTGGGGCCGGCCGTTGACCCCGGGTGGTCCGGTCCGATCGGCAATCGCGTGACGAGGCCTCCGAGCGGCTTGATCGCCGTGAACATCAGGCCGACCGCCAGGTTTGCCAGCACCTCGAGCTGCTCCTCGGTCTCGTCCGTGTGGGCGAAGTAGCGCGCCAAAAGTTGCAGGAGCACCTCGTTCACCGCGTTCAGCAGGTCGGTGCAACGACTGGTGAACGGGTCCGAGATGATCGGCACATCGGATCCGTCCTCGGGCATGCGCACACAGGCCATGAGCACCGGCCGGGCCGGCTCAAAGCCCGGATCCTCGGCGCGCATGGCCAGGTATTCGTCCAGGATCGTGACGAGGCGTCCGAAGTGAGCGTCGTGCCAGTCGCCGCGGGCGCCCTCGCCCTGCTCGACGATCGTGTCGATGGCGCGCCGCGCGGAGGCGAGATCGGTGACCGGGACGAGTTCATCCCAACGGAAGTGCTCACCGGTCGCCTGGGCCGCCGCGGGACCGAGGAACAACGTCTTCTCGCCCAACCGCTCGGCCAGATGCCCGAGGCCGTCCTCGATGGCCCGGTACATATGCCCGATCGTGGCAAAGTCCTGCATCTGCGGCCCGATGTCATCCTCATGGACGCCGGGCAGGGGAGCGGCCTTGTCAAGCGCGGCAAACATCTCCGCATCGACAACCTCCACGTCTGCCGGCCGCTCGAGGAACGCAAAGTGCCGGAGCGAGGTCTCGCCGAACGGGAGCAGCGACATCTGGATTCCCGCGGGATAGGCGTGTTGGGGGAGCGGAAAGTTCGGGCGTCCGAGGTACGGCGCGGCGCCCACGGACGTGAGGAGGTTCTGGACCAGCGCGAGATGCAGCATCTCCTGCTGGCCGATATGGATCAGTTCCTTGTGCCAACGGCGAACTGCCGCAAGCTGGGCGTCGGGCAGGCCCTCGTCCTCGCGATCCTTCATGGAGAAGGCGGCGTAGAGGTACTGGCACATGACCAGGTGCTCGAGGGCGGCCGCCTTGCCGAGGGTGTAGACCAGCGCCTCGCGATGCTGAAGCACGATCGCCGAAGAATCTCCGGACGGATCGCCCCGGCTCCCCAGGATGTGGATGAGCCGACTGGGCTGTTCCGTATCTGTGCTCACGCGACCTGATTCCTCGATGTCAACGGCGCCTTGGACGACGCCGTGAGAATACGCCGATCTCTCGAGGTAAACGGCGACCTCGATCACCTCCACCGGCGCTACAATCGGCCCGCTTTGAGGTTCCTCCGGGAGGTGGCCATGATCGTCGATCCGTCAATGTCGTCTGGGCTCGGCGCGGACTGGGAGTTGCGTCATCGCGCTCCTGCAATCCTGCTGAGTTCGGTCGCCCGGGACAATCTCGAAGTGGGGCTGGTCACGTCGAACGCGTCGGGGCGATCCCAGCTCTACCGCTGGGAGGTGGCCACGGGCGCGCTCCGCCAGCTGACCGAGGATCCAGTCGGGCGCACCGTCGGATACCTGTCGCCGGACGGTCGCTTCGTCGCCTACATGCGTGATGCCGGCGGAAGTGAGATCGGTCACTGGGTCATCCGGTCGATGGATGGTGGCGACGAGATCGACATGACGCCGTCCTTCGCGCCCTATGCATCCGAAACCTTCTGCTTCAGCCGTTTCGAGCGCATGGTCGCGTTCGTGACCGCTGCCGACGACCGCTATGCCGTCCGCGTCGGGCGGTTGGGCGAGGATGGGCGGGTCGCGGACCTGCGAAGCGCGCACCACGGCTCCGCGGCAGTCGGCGAGGTCGCCCTGAGTTCGACAGGGTCGATCGCGGCGTTTGATTCGGCCCATCGCTCCACCGGTTTTGAGTTCAGCGTCCTGACGGTCTCGACGGGATCGGGCGCTGCGGGCCTGGAACTGTGGGACGGACCAGGGACCAGCGTCCGCGTCTTTGCGTTCGCGCCGGGCAGGGACGACCATCGACTCCTGGTCAGCAGCAATGCCGCCGGGCCGGAGCGTGCCCTGATCTGGGACGCCCGAACCGGGGACCGAGTCGATCTTCCGGCACTGGCGCCTGACGGCGACATCGTGCCCCTTGACTGGTCGGCCGATGGACGCGAAGTGCTGCTGTGCGGGATCCACCAGGCCGTCCAGACGCTCCTCGTCTGGGATCTCGATGCCGAGGATGTCCGTATCCTGGAGCATCCGCCGGGCGCCCTGCTGGAATTCTTTCGCCTGCAGTCGTCGTACTTCCACCCGAACGGCACCGACATCGTGGCGCGCTGGGAGGACTTCGCCAACCCGCGCCGCCTCATTGCGCTGGATCGCGTGACCGGGAGGCAGACACGGACGGTCCTGGAGGCGGGCGCGGTACCCCCGGGGCACGCGTTCCGGAGCATCTCGTTTCGGTCGTCCGATGGGACGGCCATCCAAGCGTGGCTCGGTGTCCCAGACGGCGATCCGCCATTCCCGGTCATCCTCGAAACCCATGGTGGCCCGACAGCAGCGACTTTCGCGAACTTCAACCCCGCCGGACAGGCCTTCATCGACGAGGGGTTTGCCGTTCTGTCGATCAACTACCGAGGGTCGACGACGTTCGGTCGCGAATTCGAGCAGGCCATCTGGGGGCGCCTCGGCGAACTCGAGCTCCAGGACATGGCCGGAGCACGCACCTGGCTCATCGACAATGGGGTCGCACAAGCCGGCAAGATCCTGCTCACCGGCTGGTCGTACGGTGGATACCTCACGCTGCTCGGTCTCAGTCGCCAGCCCGACCTGTGGGCCGGCGGAATCGCCGGAATCGCCATCGCCGACTGGGTCATGAACTATGAGGACTCAAGCGATCTTCTGCGCGGCTATCAGCGAATGCTGTTCGGCGGAACGCCTGAGGAGAAGGCCGATGCCTATCGAATCGGCTCGCCGCTGACCTACGTCGACGATGTCCGCGCCCCGGTCCTCATCATCCAGGGCCGGAACGACACGCGAACGCCGGCCCGGCCCATCGAGGTCTTCGTGGAACGACTCCAGGCGCGTGGACATCCCGTGGAGATCAAGTGGTTCGATGCGGGGCACACGGGCGCCGGTACCGAGATGGCCATCGAGCACACCCGCCTGACGATCGACTTCGCCCGCAGGATCGTCGAAGCGCAGGAGGGCCGGTAGCCGGCGTTCCGAGCCGGACGATTAGGTCCCGAGAACCTCGCGCAATGTCGCGGCGAACCCATCCGGATCGCCGGGCTGACCGTATTCGTTGCCGAGGAAGCCGGCGTGACCGCTCGGAAACGTGACCGGGATCAGGCCGAGGCCCGACGCAGCCGCCTCGCCCCCTCGATGGGCAAGCTCGCCCTCGGATTCGGCACCGATGCCGATCACGATCCGGGTGGAGGCCGTTCGCAGCGCGTCGAAGTCGGGCTCGTATGACGTCGACGACAGCATGTTCTGGCCGAGGAGCGGGTCGGTGCGATTGCCATCGTCCTCGGTGGGTAATCCGAACATCGCCGGGTCGGGCGCCGCGCCGTTGACGAAGGCTGCGTCGATCGGTCCCTTATGGCTGACGATGGTGATGAACCGGGCCATGCCCGCTCCGAAGCCGCCCTTCACGTAGGCGTCATGGATCGCCAGGCATGCCGCGAGGGCGAACGCGCGGTCAGGCAGGATTGCGGCCAGTGGCGGCTCGTGCGCGACGAGGGTTTGAACCTGTTCCGGATGCTTCGCGACGAGCGCCAGGGCGTTGACCGCGCCACCACTGCTCGCGAAGAGGTCGACCGGTCCGCGGCCCAGCGCGGCGATCACCCGGCTCAGATCGTCCGCGTGTTGCTCGGGCGTCGACGGGCTCAACGGGTCGGATTTCGTACTGCGCTCGACGCCGCGTGGGTCGTAGGTGACCACCGTTCGATCGGTGAAGTGGCTGGCCAGCGTTCCGAACCCGCTCGCACCCATCGGCGAACCGATCAGGAACAGGACCGGGGCAGCGCCGGCTGGATCGCCGGTCGTGGCCTCGCGAATGTCGTAGGTCAGCACCGCACCCGGGACCTCGAGGGTATGCGTCAGCGGTTCGGTCGTGACGGTCACGCTGGGACTCCTTCGGCCAGGATCGCATCGATCTGGCCCACGGCCCCGGTGAGGCCTTCCTCCATGCCCATCGCCAGGAACTGCGCCATCGCCTCCGTGCTGGGATAGCGACTTTCGATCGACATCCGGGTCCGGCCACCGGCAATCGGCTCGATCCTGACGCTGCCCACGTTGGCGGGGAGTCCCTCGTTCGGCGTTCCATCCGGGTTCGCCAGCCCGGACTCGAAGACCAGCCGCTGCGGCGCATCGACTTCCAGGACCCTCCAGAAGCCGCGGGGCTGGTCCCCGGTCGGCCCGGTCATGTGGTATTCGACGTAGCTGCCGGGCGTCAGGTCGTGGGACGTGAAGGTGGCAGGGTAGGTCGGGGGTCCCCACCAGCGCTCGAGCTGGCGCGGGTCGGCCCACAGATCCCAGACGCGCTCGGGCGGAGCGTCGAACTCCGCCGTCAGGGTCATGGTCAGGGCGGCCGGATCCTTGTGGACGGCGGTAACGGTCATACGTCGATCTCCTTGCTTCCGTCGATCAGGGCTTCCATCCGATCGATGCGGCCACGCCAGAGGGCCTCGTACTCGTCGAGCAGGCCACGTGCCCGGCGGAGCGATTCCATGTTGGTCTGGACAACCTTGCGGCGACCCGAGCGCTGCTTGGTCACGAGCCCGGCTCGTTCGAGCACGGCGATGTGCTTCTGCACCGCCGCAAAACTCATCGGGTAGTGAACGGCGAGCTCGGCGACGCCCTCGGCTCCGGTCATCGCGCGCAGGACGATGTCACGACGGGTGGCATCAGCCAGGGCGGCAAAGGCGCGGTCGGGGTCGAAGGCATGCTCCACGTATACAACCATACGGTTGTACGTCGGGCGTGTCAATAACGCCCGCGGACCACGAGCAGCGCTCAGCGAACGGCGGCGATGATCACGTAGCGGTTGATCCATTCGTCGCGCCCGACGTTGCCGTCGATGGGGTCGGGGATCGTCGAATCAGTTTCGAGGTAACGGCCGAATTTCACCCAGGTCGTTCCGTTGAGGAGGGTGGCGCGCGACACGAAGTAGTTGCGATGCGCCGTGGGACCCCAGGGATCAGTCAGGTAGATGCCGTTGACCGTGAAGTTCGTCGATCCCGTCCGGGGGTCGTCGCCGGTCACATCCCATCCGTTCAGAACCGCGCCGTGGGCGCCGTTGAGCATGAGAAGCCCGGTCGGCTTCCCGAACTGCGCCGCGCTGACGATCGCCGATCGGACGGCGGTATCGAAGTCGTCAAAGGCGAGGTCGCGGTACACATCGGCTTCGACCGCGCCCCAACCGAAGTAGTTGAGCGCGTTCCTCCAGCCGTGGGGATCGGAACCGACGGTGCCGGCCGTCGGCTCGGTCATGTGATCGCGCTCCCACGTCAGGATCGCCGACTGGGCGTCGAAGGAGATCGTGGGGTTCCACACGAACCCGGGCGTCCCACCGGCGCCCGCGTAGGCGGCCATGTTGAGCATCAACAGGGCTGCTGTTGCCGTACAGGCATACGGGTCGGGTTGCTGGTAGCGCACGGCCCGGCCGTCGTACAGGTTCCCGATCTGTCGGCCGTCAGGGTCCGCATACGGAATGCCGGCCGCGTCACTAGCCGTCGATTCGCGGATCGCACCGGTCGAACCGAGGACGATGACCTGCTGGGCACCGAGGCGGACGATCTCGCTTACCACCGCGGGCAGGAGATAGTCGCCAGGGGTCAGGAGGAGGGGACCGCCCAACGAAGCGCCGGCCAGTGCATCCGGGAAATTCGCACCCGTCGCCAGGTAGACCGTGGAAGCCGACGCGTACGTTGCCTTCGAGATCGAGACGGAGGTGTCGTACCGGTCAACCCCGGCGATCCGTTCGACCGGCCCGGCCGTGAAGGCGTCCAGGGCCGACTCGACGGCCGTGGATACGACGGCCTGACCTCCGAGGATCACGATCCGGGCCGGTGCAAGGCGCCCAAGTTCGGTCGCCACCGAGTCCGGGACCCGGTCATTCACGAGGAGCACGGGGGCGCCTTCCTGGCCCGCCGCCGCGGCGCCGCCGAGTGCGTCGGGGAAGTTCGAGCCTGTCGCGACATAGGCGACGGAGACCCCGGCGGAGAACGTGGCCGCCGAGATTGCGGCGGCGGTTGCGTAGCGGTCCGCACCAGCGATTCGCTCGACGTTGCCGGACGTAAGCGCTTCGAGGGCGGTTCCCACCTGGCTCGAAATGACGCCGTATCCGCCGAGAATGACGATCCGTCCGGGCGCGAGGCGGCTGAGTTCCTGCCGAGTCGCGTCCGGGATCGTCGTTGCCGTCACGAGGAGCGTCGGTGCGTTGTTCGCCGCTGCGGCGGCAGCACCGGCGAGCGCGTCGGGAAAGTCGAGCCCGGTCGCGAGGTAGACCGTTGAAACGCCGGGACCGAATGACGCCGCCGAAATCGCGGCGGCCGTTGCGTAGCGGTCTGCACCCGCGTACCGGACGAGCGTTGCGCCATCGGCGGCCGCGACGCGCCCAGCCAGCGGGAACAACGAGAGCGCGAATCCGACAGCGAGAATCAAGCCGATACGGCGGCCGAACTGCCGAGGGCGCGGCCCGATCAAGATCACGGTCGTGCCATCGTACAAGGTGAGGTACCTCCGGCCATCCCTCACCTTCGGGCCGGTGTCCGGAGACGAATGTCAGGGGTCGCACCTGTCGGATCCTTGCCGTGGGGCCTCGGCCGCACCGACAGAATCACGTCGAAAGAAATAGTCGAGTCGTGCCTTGATCGCTCGTGGTGTGGTCAGGGCGGTCATGCTGAGCGTCCACAGGAACGAGGAGAGACTCGATGTCGCAGTACATGCTGGCCGTCCACATGTCGGACGAGCCCCGCAAGCCCATGACGCCAGAGGAGATGCAGGCCGGATTTGCCGTGATCGCGGCGCTCGAGGCCGAGATGCATGCGGAGAACGCGCTGCTCTTCAGCGGACGGCTGCTCGAGCCGGCCCGGGCAAAGGTCGTGCAGCCGCGCCGGCGGATGGGCAAGACCACGGACGGTCCGTACGCCGAGACGAAGGAGTACCTGGGCGGCTTCTACCTCATCGAGGCGCCTGACCTGGATGCCGCGCTCGGGTGGGCCCAGAAGGTCACCGACGCCATCGACACCCCGATTGAGGTCCGCCCCCTGATGGACGACCCACGCCGGTAATCAGCACGCAATTCGGGCCGCGACCGCCGAGTCGATCGGCGGTCGCGGCTGATCTGGCGCCAATCCACGACCCGCGAGGATTGAACCTGTGCGCAGGCTTCGATGCTGCGGGCCACACGGATCAGCGCCCCAGAATCCGGACCTCAGATGAGGGCAACGAGGCATACCAGCGAGCGTAGCGCGCGTAAGCAAGCGGCTCGCGGTCTGCGAGGAGCGCGGTGAGCGAGCGCGCCTCACCGTCCAATGCTTCCCACGAGGCGTTGTCGAGCGGGTGCAGGGCGGTCGCCTCGATGCCGCCGGGGACGGGTCGCCAGGCACCCGCGACGAAGCCATCCACGAGGAGCGTCGGCAGGACATCACCGTTGGACTGGATCACGATTCGCCGGTACGGCTCCGGGATCATCCGGGCGCGGTCCTTGTACGCGAGGAGCGTGCTATCCCACATCGGAAGGAGTCGAGGTGGAGCAGGGGTGTCCTCGTCTGGCACGGCCATCCCGCGGATATCGAGGAACGGCAAGCGACCGGGTCCATCGAGCTCAAGGATCTCGTCGCCGAGCGCCTCGATCCCCACGCGGACGGACGGCGCATACAGCATGCCGAACGCGGCGATGTCCCGGGTGGTCGCCGGCCCGAACGCCTCGAGATAGCGCCGGACCAGGTGGCCCAGGGCCGGAGCCGGATCGCCGGTGCGGGTTGGCAAACGGGCCGCAATGTACGAAGGGCGCGGGCCGAACGCCCAGGGCCCTCGCGTGGGTGCGTGGATGAACGATGCGTACTGACGCATCGCCCACCAGATCCCCGGATGGGCATCCGTAGCGATCTGCTCGCCCAACCAGGCAATCACCTCGGCGTTCGAGCGCGGCTCTGTCGCATAGGAGCGGATGAGCGCAACGATTCTCTCGGCCTCATCGAGCGAGACTCCGGCCACCCTGAACCGTCGGTCGTACAGGCGCGCGGCGCGGAGGGTCCCTTGCATCGCCTGGTGGAGGATGGGATGGTCGGCCGCCGTTACGGCGTGCAGCGTGACGCGCATCAGCGTCGACTTCACGATCGACCCGTCGGCGAACGCCCGGTCGAGGTCGACGGGGTTGAAGTCGGTGATTCGGTTCCAGAGCGCGAGGTAGGGAGACGCCGGCTCCTGCGCCTGGATTGCAGCGATCCGCCCAAGCGCTTCAACGACTCCGCACCGTTCCCGTTGGAGCAGCATCTGGCGCGCGAGCGTGGCACGATTGAGCTGGCGGAGGGTGAGGGCCATCCTCGGATGGTAGCGGCCGACGGGGCGTCGACTGGTTTGGTCCGCACCCCCGGGACGGCTGCGTCCCGGGCCGGGTACGCTGCGCGGGATGACCGGCCTGAGCTACACATCGATCACCTCGCTCGACGGCTACTTTGTCGATTCGAGCGGACGATTCGACTGGGCCGAACCAGACCGCGAGGTCCACGCGTTCGTCAACGACCTCGTGCGCCCGATCGGGACGTACCTCTGTGGTCGGCGGCTCTACGAGGTCATGGCCGTATGGGACACGATCGATCCGGCCGGTGACAGCCCACCCGAAATCCGTGACTTCGCCACGGTCTGGCAGGCGGCGGACAAGATCGTCTTCAGCCGAACGATGGCCGAAGTTACGGGCGCGCGGACGCGCCTTGAGCGGCAGTTCGATCCGAATGCCGTGCGGCAACTCGTCGAGACTGCGGACGCGCCAGTGACGGTTGGCGGGGCGGAGCTCGCGGCGGCGGCCTTCGGGGCCGGTCTCGTCGAGGAGATCCACCAGTTCGTCAATCCGGTCATCGTGGGTGGCGGCCGCCGGTGGCTGCCCGACGACCTTCGCATCGACCTCGACCTCGTCGACGAGCGACGGTTCCGGAACGGTGTCGTCTATCTGCGTTATGGAGTCCGCCGACCATGACGACCATCGATTGGCTGCTCGATGCTGATCCGTCCATCCGCTGGCAGGTGATGCGTGACCTGACGAACGCACCGGCGGACACAGTCGCTGCGGAGCGTGCGCGCATCGCGACCGAGGGCTGGGGTGCGCAGCTCCTCGCTCTTCAGGCGCCGGACGGCCTGTGGGACGGCGCGGCCTGGACGCCCGACTGGACGAACACGTTCAATGCCCTGGAATTGTTGCGCTGGTTCGGCCTCGATCCGGGCAGCGTGCAGGGTTGGCATGCCGTCGGCCTGGTCCGCGAACACGTGACGTGGGGCAACGGATCACCGTGGCCGGACCTACCCTGGCGCGACCATCGGTTCTTCGACGGCGAGGTCGAGCCGTGTATCAACGGCAACGTCGTTTCGACCGGCGCGTACTTCGGGGTGGACGTTGCGCCGCTCGTCGAGCGGCTCCTTGGCGAGCAACTGCCTGATGGCGGCTGGAACTGCGAGGTCGAGAACGGTGCGACCGTGTCGTCACTCGAGACCACGATCAACGTGCTCGAGGGCCTGCTTGCCCACGAGCGGGCGATCGGTGGCTCAGACCGGGTGGGGGAGGCCCGCCGCCGCGGCGACGAGTACATGCTCGAGCGCCGCCTCTTCCGCCGGAAGACCACCGACGAGGTCATCGACCCCGCGTGGCTCCGGTTCTCGTTCCCGCATTGGTACCACTACGACATCCTGCGGTCGCTCGATTACCTGCGTGACGCCGGCCACGACCCGGCCGACGAGCGGCTCGCCGAGGCGCTCGCGGTGGTGGAGGGCCATCGGGATCCTGACGGCCGCTGGCCGCTCCAGAACCCATACGAGGGCGAGGCTCACATCCAGATGGAAGGCGACGAGGGCACCCCGAGCCGCTGGAATACGCTCCGGGCGATCCGAGTGCTCGGATGGGCCGGGACACGAAGGTAGGCCAGCAGCCCGATTTCCCCTCCTTGGCGAGCTACGACCTGATCAGGCGGGCGCGGTGCCGCCGACCGGAACCGGGTTCGCTTTGTGATCGCGACCGGCACCAAGCTCCCCGCGGACAGCCGATGCGCCGCGAGCAACGGACCAGGCGGTGACGGCATCGAGGAGTGCGATCGAGTCGGGTCGGACCGACAGCTGATCCCCGACTCGAACAGTGGATCCCAATTCGGCGATGACGCCGCGATAGGCCGGTTTGGTGGTCGGAGGGCGCGCGCCGGGCGCGAAGACATCGAAATAGCCGTCCGTGCTGACGACAATCGTTGCATCAGGAGTCAGGAAGGGTGTGCGAGCCACGAGGAATGTCCGATCTGCCGTGCTGCGCAGCGAGGGACGAAATCGTGACCCGGCGCCTTCGACTGGCTCCCACGGTGCGCCACGCCTACCGATCGGTCAAATCCTTCGCGGCGCCTCGAAGAGCCCGGAGGCGGTTGCCCCGAGCGATAGCCATGGGAAGATGGGCGTTGCGATCACGAAGAGCGAACGGCCGTGGCTTGACAATGTTGTAGCCGCGGATCACCGAAGGGGGACGATTCGTCATGCGCAAGAAGTCGTACGGGGCGTTGCGAGTCCGAGCCATCTCTGGAACGCACGTCGTGTTTCTGGCCTTCGACATGAACGAGCCGGACGCGAACGGCCTCATGGGCTTCGCCATCCAGCGAACCCGCCTCAGCGACGGCGAGAAGACCTGGCTTCGCGGCAACAAACGCTTTGCCGGCATCTCGGAGCCGACCGGCTTCGAGGACGCGAACAGCCACGAGCACCCGTTCCAGGCCTTCCAGTGGGCGGATTACAGCGCCGAGCCGGGCGAGGGTTACCGCTACCGCGTCATCCCGATGTTCGGCCAGCCCGGAGCCCTGACCGATGGACCGGCCACGAGCGTCACGATCGGGACGGAGCCGCTCACCGGGGCCAGCCATGACGTCCACTGGAACCGTGGCGCCATCGCATCGCAGGCGTTCGTCCGACGCTTTCCGAACATGACCCTGGACCAGGCAGGCGCCCCGGCGTACGCGTGGCTGGCCCGTGATCTGCTGCCCGCCCTCCTGGCCTTCATCGGCCAGGCACGCGACGCGACCTACAGCCTGCGCGCGGCCATCTACGAGCTTCAGTGGCCCGAGGTCCTGGCAGCGTTCGCCGCAGCGAGCGCGGTCGGCGCCGACGTCGAAATCATCTACCACGCCAAGGGTGACGACACGGGACTGAACAACGACAAGGCGATCGATACGGCCAACATCCGGTCGCTCGTCAGGCCGCGCGTCAACGCCACGCTCATGCACAACAAGTTCATCGTCCTCAGTCGGAACGGGGTGCCGGTCTCGGTCTGGACGGGGTCCACCAACGTCAGCCGGAATGCCCTCTTCGGTCAGCTCAATGTCGGCCATGCGATCAAGGACCCGGCGATCGCCCAGCGCTTCATCGACTACTGGACCGAGCTGCTCCTCGATCCGGGCCCAGCAACGCTCAAGGACCGGATCGAGGCGATCAATCCGCTGCCACCCCCCACCGAAACGGACCCGATGACACCGGATTTCTCGCCGCGCACAGGACGGACCGTGTTCGATTGGTGGATCGGCCTGGCGAGCCGCCCGAAACCGCTGTTCATGACCTTCCCGTTCGGGATCGTGAAGGACTTCCGGCCCGTGTTCGACAAGAACGACGGGATCCTCCGGTTCGCGCTGCTCGACAAGTACGTGAACGGCGGCAGCGCGGCGTCACGAGCCGCCGCCATTGCCGACATCGAGCGGATCCGCCGACACCCCAACATCGGCATGTCGCTTGGCAACCGCATCTACGTGGACTGGATCGACGGCTGGCGCAAGGAACCGGACGGGATCGGCCTGCACGTCGACTGGATCCACACGAAGTTCATGCTCATCGACCCGCTCGGAAGCAAGCCGATCACCCTGTCCGGTTCGGCAAACTGGAGCACGGCGAGCGTGACCGACAACGATGAGAACCTGCTCGTCATCCGGGGCGACAAACGGGTCGCGGACATCTACTTCGGCGAGTTCATGCGCCTCTTCGCCCACCACCGCTTCCGGGAATCCGTGAAGCGGCATCTTGAACAAGGTGGCAGCACAACAGCAGAATCGTGGCGGCCCAAGGACCTCTTCGATGATTGGACGAAGTGGGTCCCGGACCACTACCAATCAGGGTCCGAGCACTTCATCACACGACGGTACTTCGCCGGCGCTTCCTAGATGGGCAAGTGGCCTGACACGGGAGGACATCACGTGACAGCGCTGCGCTATTCTTGGTCCTGATGAGTAGCACGTTTCCCGCTGTCGCATCATGAAGGTCGCGATCGTCGGCCTCGGGACCGCCGGTCCGGCAGCGGCCTTGCTCCTCGCCCGCGATGGGCACGACGTCCGAATCATCGAACGGGTGTCTCAGCCGAACGGGGTGGGGGCCGGGATCCTGCTTCAGGGCGTCGGGCAGGCTGTCCTCTCCGAGCTCGGGCTCCTCGAGGATCTCCGCCGTCAATCGACGCCGGTTCGCAGGATCGATGCGAGAACGAGGCGCGGGCGGCGCGTCCTGGATTTTGGCTACGACGACATCGGGATCGAGCCGTACGGTCTCGGCGTCCATCGCGGCACGCTCTTCGGACTGCTCGATGGCGCGGTGCGCTCTGCTGGGATCCCCGTGTCGACGGGCGTCGAGGTGTCCGATCTCTCGGCATCGGCGGACGGGTGGCGCCTCATGACGCCGGACGGGGACATCGGGCCATTCGATCTCGTCATCGGTGCCGACGGCGCACGATCGCAGATCCGTCGGCGCCTGGGATTGGCATCGAAGGACCGTGAGTACGGGTTCGGCGGGATCTGGTCGGTCGTGCCCGATCCGGATCATCTTGCGGGCGGCGTGCTGCACCAGCGCTACGACGGGCCGCGGATCACGCTCGGGGTCCTGCCCACCGGCATCGATCAGGCGTCGCTCTTCTGGTCGTGCCCGACGCCCCGCCTCGGAGCCATGGTCGAGGCGGGCGCAGCCGCATGGGTCGAAGCGGCTCGACCGTACGCGGGCCATCTTGTGGAACTTGTTGAGAGCGCGGCGAGCGAGGGGATTCTCGAGGCCCGCTATCGCGACGTCGTCGTCAGATCGCCCTACACGGTGGTGGGACGGTATGGTGCGGTCCTGATCGGGGACGCAGCGCACGGAATGAGCCCGCAGATCGGCCTGGGAGCCAGCCTCGCGCTCGCGGACGCGCGATCGCTTGCCGCGGCCATGCGAGTCAATCCGCACGACTTGCCGCGGGCCTTGGAGCAGCATGCCCGTGCCCGCGCCGCCCAAGTGCGCTATTACACGTGGTGTTCCCGTCTCATGACGCCCGTGTTTCAATCCGACCTCATCCCCGTCGGGTGGGCCCGCGATGCTTTCCTCGGGCCGATCGGTCGGATTCCCTGGGTCCGGCGTCAGTTCGTGACGACACTCATGGGGATCAGGACCTCGCCCTGGACGATGTGGCGACCTGATGGCCGCCTCGGGTGATCCGGCGGTGAGCGACGGCTGAGAAGATGCGCCCGAATGCCGCGACGTCGGCCTTCGGGCGTTGGTTATACTCGGGGTATGAAGACTGCTGTGTCCGTGCCGGATGACGTTTTCGAGCGCGCGGAGCGATTGGCTCGAAGCGAACGGCGCTCGCGCAGTGATGTCTATAGCGCTGCCTTGCGCGAATACGTCGCTCGCCACTCGCCAGACGAGGTGGTCGAAGCGCTCGACCGTGTCATGGCCGAGGTCGGAGAGGGGGCTGATCCATTCGTTGTGGCCGCGGGCCGGCACGCACTCGAGTCGACGGAGTGGTGATCGCGCAGGGTGAAGTGTGGTGGGCAGAACTCGGCGAACCCGTTGGCTCCGAGCCCGGCTTTCGACGACCCGTCATCGTCGTCCAGGGCGACAGCTTCAACAGGAGTGCCCTTCGTACCGTGGTCGCAGTTCCGCTCACGAGCAACCTCCACTGGGCGACGGCGCCGGGAAATGTCCGCCTGACCACCCGAGCGACGGGTCTTCCGCGCGAATCCGTCGCCAACGTTTCCCAGCTTGTAACCCTGGACAAATCGATCCTCAGTGAGCGCATGGGCAAACTGTCAGCGGCGAAACTCGAGTTGGTCCTTGTTGGCATCGATACGGTCCTCGGTCGATGATCCGCTGTGGCAGACCCCGACGACGTAGAGCGATGGCCGCAGCCAGGTTGTGAAGCGTGTCGGGGATGCCTACTTCGAGGGCGACCGTTGAGCGACTTGTTCTGTTGACGTAGACGCGCGCCAGTCTTACTGTCTGTGGTAAGAATGGCAACTACGAGGGACTGGTAATGCGAATAACAACGAAAGGGCAGGTCACGATCCCGCAATCCATTCGGGAGCAGACCGGTCTCCTGCCGAACACCGAAGTCGAGTTCCTGGTGGAGGACGGGAGCGTGCGCCTCGTCAAGTCTGCTGTCGGCATTCGTCCTACAAGGGGGGCACAGGCAGTCCGGCTACTTCGAGAGCACGGCGGCGGCGTGCGCATGACCACGGACCAGATCCTCGCCCTCACACGCGGAGAGGCGTGACGCCTGTCCTGGTGGACAGCAATGTCCTCCTCGATGTCGCTACCGAGGATCCCGAGTGGAGCACGTGGTCCAGCGCGACCCTCGAGCGCACGGCCGACGAGTCGGTGCTCATGATCAACCCGCTCATCTACGCCGAGGTGTCGGTCGGCTTCCCGACGATCGAGGCCCTCGACGAGGCCCTCCCGGCCAGTCTCTACCGCCGCGAGGATCTCCCGTACGAGGCTGCCTTCCTGGCCGGCAAGTGCTTCGCACGATATCGGCGGGGTGGGGGATCCAGGGGGTCGCCGCTCCCGGACTTCTATATCGGGGCCCATGCCGCCGTTGCCGGCTACCGGCTGCTGACCCGTGACGCAACGCGGTATCGCACGTACTTTCCGCAGCTGGAGATCATCGCGCCGTAGCGACCGGCGGCAGATCAAAGGCACCGGCCTCTGGCGGGTGATGCTCGGCGAGCCGCCACCGGATGACGCCGACCGCATCACGGTGAGCATGACGACCCAGCCGACGTTGACGCCGCCTTCGCCGGGCAGCGACCTCGTCGGAGGTAGACAGCGAGCTCTCTTTCGCGCGACGGCGCTGCGCTATTCCTGGTCAGGGCTGGTCGCGGAGCGCGAACCCTCAGCCGCTGACGCGGCGCCAGACGTCCCACAAGCCCAAAGCCTCGACCCACCGAACGACGTAGTCGCGGTCAACGTCGTCGCCGCCGACCGCGAGCATCCCGGCCACGTCGCGGAGCTGCCGTTCGGAGTCGGTGGCCGCGGCCCATTCGAGCTTCGCCACGACCATGTCCTCGACGGTGGCGATCCAGCCCGGCGTGCCAAGGAGATCGGCTGGCCGGCGTCGCCCGAACTCCTCGACGGAGAATGGCCGATTCCGGCGGATGATGAAGTCGATCTTCGACGCGTCGGGGCCGATGGCATTGAACTGGGTTCGAGCCTGGAGCGCGGAGCGGGCAGCCTCCGCGTCGACGTAGAAGCCCGCCTTCACGAGGTCCGCGACCAGACGATCGAGCGTGGCCGCGGACGGATCGATGACGATGTCGAGGTCGCGGGTTGCCCGGGCTTCGCCGTAGTAGGTGGATGCGATGGACCCGGTGACCATGTGCGGGATCTCGGCACGCTCCAGGTGCGCGAGGGCCGCCGCTACGAGCTCGGCGAACGTCACCCGATCCGCTCGGCCTGCCGGCGGCGAAGGGCCGCCGCGAGCTCGGGGCCGAGGAGTGCCTCGGCGACCGCGGCCTGGACCTGCGGCCCCGCATCGTCCGGGTGCCGGCTCCGGACCCCAGCCTCGACCAGCCGCCGGAGGGCGTCGCTCATCTCGGCCGCGACCGCGATCCGCTCCTCGGGCGTCATCCGCCGCCATGCCTTGAGCTGCTGGGCATGGGCCGCCGCCGACGTGTCTGCCGATCGGATCATGCCGAGACTTTACCTCGGCGCCACCTGGGCCTCGCCACGGGGGCCGTCGCGATGCGCTATGAGCCGAAATAGGTCGCTAGCGACAGCTGGCCATTCGTGCACGCCGTGATCAGGCGCGGATGACCGTGAGGCCTGGAAGCTCGACGTAATCGTCGTCCTGGGTCACCACCGCGACGCCGAGGGCGATGGCCGTGGCCGCAATCCAGGAGTCGTTGACAGGCATGCGAAGGCCCCGAGCTCGGAGTTCGACGCGCAGGCGCGCCCATGCGACGGCGACGCTCTCGTCGACGGGGATCGGGTCCAGCGCGAGGGCCGCCGTCAACGTCCCGAGCCGGCGATCGCGTGCTGCCACGTCGGGCGCCGAGAGCACGCCCGCCCGCAGCTCGCCAATCGTGATGACCGAGACAGCCAGACGATCCGGCAGGACCTCGGCTCGCAACCGCCGGCCGGTCTCGTGCGCGATGAACAGGCTCGTGTCTGCGATGGCGTCGGTCATCGATCGGGCAGCTCGTCCGTGAGGTCCGGAGCGAGGTCGCGCAGCTCGGAACTCAGTGCGGGATCCGCCTGGGCGTCCACGAACTGGCCGACGAAGGCCTCGCGGCTCACCCAGCGTGGGCGTACGCCGAGCTCGTCGCGGCCGCCGACGTCGTCCCTG
>JANMPD010000032.1:0-20400 GCA_031369685.1 Chloroflexota bacterium
CGACGTGGCCCCCTTGCGCATCTCATTGCCGCCGTCGCGTGTCTCGCCATCCCAGACCTCGCCCTTCCGGTAGAGCGGCACCACGGCCACCAGCTCCGGGTGGATCGTCGGACAGTGGAGGCACTCGTTGTAGTTCTCGACAATGATCTTCCAGTTCGCCTTCACTTCGTACACGAGGCGCCGCGCGACTCGCAGCTCGCCCATCCGGTAGCGGTCGAAGTCGGTGATCGTCTCGACGCTCGCCCGAAGGGCGACCTCCAGGGGCTCCGGCTCGGGCGCAAGGTTGACGAACGCGAAGCCGGCGTACTCGTCGGCCGGCACGGTATGGAGCGGATAGTCGGCCCGATCGAACTGCTCGTTCTCGTGGACGTTCGGCGTGGCGACCAGGCGGCCGTCCAGATCGTACGACCAGGCGTGGTACGGGCACTTCAGCACCTTGCCGAGATGGCCACAGGCGGGCTCGGGATCCAGCAGCCGGGTGCCGCGGTGGGCGCACACGTTGTAGAAGGCGCGCAGCTCGCCGGCCCGATTCCGCACGAGGACCAGGGACTCGCCGACGATGTCCCGGATCAGGTAGTCACCCGTCGCCGGAATCTCATCGGAGCGTCCCACGCACACCCAGCCGTTGAACCAGATGCGCTCGCGCTCGTCGTCGTACACGGCGTCGGCGGTGTAATCGGTCCCGGCCAGCGTGGCGCGCGGCCGCCAGTCCGATTCGGCGTGCCGAACGGGGCGTTCCTCGGCGATCGCCATGGTCAGCGGGTCCGCGGGAAGCCCAGATCCACCTTCGAGGTTCCCGGATCGGGCCAGCGCGACGTGACGATCTTGGAGCGCGTATAGAACTGGATCCCTTCGGGGCCGTACATGTGGAGGTCCCCGAAGAGCGACGCCTTCCAGCCGCCGAAGCTGTAGAACGCGACCGGCACAGGGACGGGCACGTTGATCCCGACCATCCCGACGTTGACATCGAACTGGTATTGGCGAGCGGCGCCCCCATCGCGCGTGAAGATGGCGGTTCCGTTGCCGTACGGGTTGTCGTTGACGAGCTGAAGGGCCTCGTCGTAGGTCCCGACGCGGGTCACGGTCAGGACCGGCCCGAAGATCTCGTCCCGATAGCAGTCCATGCCCGGCGTGACATTGTCGATCAGCGAGGTTCCGAGGAAGAACCCGTCCGACGACCCGTAGAGCGGGTGCTCGCGCCCGTCGGCGACCACCGTGGCTCCCTGCGCGACGGCACTGTCCAGGTACGACGCCACCTTGTCCCGGTGCACCTTCGTGACGAGCGGGCCCATCTCGGACTCCGGGTCCGAGCCCGGTCCCACCTTGATCTTCGGCAGCCGCTTCGCGATGGCCGCGACCAGGGGGTCGGCAACAGCGCCGACGGCGACGACCGTCGCGATCGCCATGCATCGCTCGCCCGAGGAGCCATAGCCGGCCGAAACGGCGGCATCGGCCGCCATGTCGACGTCGGCATCCGGCAGGACGATCATGTGGTTCTTGGCACCGCCGAGCGCCTGGACGCGCTTGCCGTTCCTCGTGCCCGTCTCGTAGATGTACCGGGCGATGGGTGTCGAGCCGACGAAGCTGACCGCAGCGATATCGGGATGCGCGAGGATCGCATCGACCGCCACCTTGTCGCCGTTGACGACGTTGAAGACGCCATCCGGGACACCGGCCTCGGCCAGCAACTCGGCCATGAAGAGCGAGGCAGACGGATCCTTCTCCGACGGCTTCAGGATGAACGTGTTGCCGCAGGCGATCGCGTTCGCGAACATCCACATCGGAACCATCGCCGGGAAATTGAACGGCGTGATGCCCGCCGCAACCCCGAGCGGCTGACGGATCTGGTACACGTCGACACCCGTCGAGACCTGCTCGGAGAACCCGCCCTTCATGTGGTTCGGGATCCCGGTCGCGAATTCGAGGTTCTCGATGCCGCGCGCAATCTCGCCCAGCGCATCCGACGGGACCTTGCCGTGCTCGGCCGTGAGGTGGGCAGCGAGTTCGTTGCGATGCGCTTCGACGAGATTCCGGATCCGGAACATGATCTCGGTCCGCTTCGAGAGCGAGGTCGCGCGCCAGGCCGGGAATGCGGCCTTGGCGGCGGCAACGGCCGCATCGACCTCGGCGATCGACGCGAAATCGACCTCTCGGGCGATCTGGCCGGTCGCCGGGTTGAAGACCGGCCCGCGACGGCCGGAGGTGCCCGCCACGCGCCGGCCCCCGATCCAGTGCGGGACGATAACGCTCGGAGTGGACGAGCGAGCCATGTCCGGCTCGGCGGTCTGGGTCATCTTGTGAAACCTCGAATGGGCGCATGCCGCGCGACGATGTGGCTCGAACGATACCGCGCCCGACAAGATCGGCGGGCGGGAGGTCTGCCCGGCCCAAATCCGTCGGTGGCGCCCGGCCGGATCCAGGCGGCCGCCGCGTGGCCCCCGGCCCCGCTAGGGCGCCTGGCGAGTTCGCAATCGCCACACGATGGCAACGCAACCCGCGATCAGCAGCGCAAGGATCAGCTGTTCCGCCCGGAAGGGCCCGAGGACGGCCGAGTCGCGCCAGGTGAACGCCACAATGGCGCGTCCCGAACCCCACAGGGCCAATGCGACGAGCAGGGCGGAGCCATCGCGCTTCGAAAAGGCCCGGCGGCGCAGGGCCACGGTCATCACGAGCAGGACGATGAGGGTGATCACGGACTCGTAGATCTGGGCGGGGTGCGATGGCAGATACGCCGCCAGGCTGCTCCACGGACCGTCCCCGAGATAGGCGGTGGCCCACGGGAGATCGGACGGCGACCCCTGGCCCTCGGCGGCCAGCGCTCCGGTCAGCTTGCCGAGGCCGAGGACGACCAACGTCGGCAACGTCACGGCGTGCATCCAGCGATCGATCTGGGCATCCATGAGGTCCGCAATGAACATTGCTCCGAGGATCGCACCGGGCACGGCCAGACCGAGACCGAGACCGCCCTGTGTCGGATCCAGGATCGCGGAAGGGTGAGCGATGTAGTAATCGACATGATTGAGCACGTAGTCGACACGCCCCCCGAGAACCCCACCCGGGACCATCCCGAGGACCAGGAACGGCAACTCGCCGGCGCGGAGGCTCGGCGGGGGGACGTACGGGCTCGCGATGGGCGTGCGCTGGGCCACTCGCGCAAGCAGCATCAGGGCGACGAAGAGCACTGCCACGATCGCCAGCGTCTGGATTCGGACGCTGACGTCGCCGAAGTAGATGAGCGGGTCGAATTCGAACGTGATGACCGCAGGCATCATGCGGGCTTTGGGGCGCGGAGGTCGCGGCGGACGCGGCGAACGCGGAGGACGCGGCGGACGCGGAGGTCGGTGGGGGTCACGGTCGGAGTGTAGCCGGGCCACCCTTGCCCGGAATCACGAGGCCCCCGGTGGTGCCGGGGGCCTCGATCGATCTGCGAGCCTCTCCTGGAGGCCGAAGTGGGGACTCTATAGGCCGAACGTTGCCAGCCAGGTGAGGTCGTCCGAGCGGTCGACCCGGTAGACCCCGCCCGTACCGGCGCAATTGCCGTTGATGCCGAATGACGTCACTCCGCCGACGACGTTCGAGGTCCCGATAAAGTTCGGCCCGCCCGAATCGCCGAAGCAGGTGCCACCGGTGTTCGCGTTGTTCGAAAGCAGGATCGAGAAATCGCCCGTGAAGCCGGGGACGTTGATCTGCAGAAGCCGAGGGTGGGCAACCATCCGCTCTCGGACGGCGACGGTCTTCCACGAGGCGGCGTCAGGGAAACTCGCCTGGAGCCCATAGCCGACCGACGTGAAGCTCACGTCCTGAGTGCCACGGCGGGTCTTGAATGCATCCATCACGTTCAATGCCGGAAGCGCGCCATAGGACGCCATCGGGTGGGGCTCGTCGAGAACGACGACACCGAGGTCGTATCGGAAGAACGCGTTGGGGTCGAACTGCGGGTGCGTGTACGGCGTACCGCCCACGTCGCCCGTGCATGGGTAGCCCGTGATCCCGGCGCAAACGTCGGCTCCGGCCGCCGGATACCCGGTAGCTCGTGCTATCGGGCCAGCCGCGAAGAAGAGCTCGACGTGAGCTGCGGGGGCCTCCGTGCAATGACCCGCGGTCAGGAAAATCCGCGGCGACATGAGCGTGCCGCTGCAACGCCAGAGGGGCTGTCCGTTCGAATCCTGGGCGAGCAGCAGGCCGACGTACGGATGGCCGCCGCCGTCGAGGGTGCCGTCCGTAATTGCCGCGACCGGTGCGGCGAAGGTTCCGCCCAGAACCAGGACCGTTGCCGTGGTCGCCGCAAGCAGGCGGAGTCGCTTGATCAACATTCCGTTCCTCCTGGTGGTGGCTGGCGCGTCACCAGCACGTATCTTTCAGACCGTCGTCGGGGCCTGACACGGGCGCTCGGGCAGCGCCCATCCGCAGGGTTGTGCGGATCGTTGAGCGACAGTACATCCGGTCAATCGATGGCGCCACCTTGCCCGTGGCATCTGCGGTGCCGGCGCGCAACGGGTCGCGAGCGCACAGGGTCGCGAGCGCAACGACCCCCCGGGGGCGTAACAGCTCAGGCGTGCAGCTTGTCGACCAGCTCCTGGACCGCGGCGGCAGATCGCTTGAAGGCCGTGTCCTCCTCGGCCGTCAGGTCGATCTGGATGATCCGCTCCATGCCCCTTGATCCCAGGACGACCGGCACGCCGACGAACAGCCCCTCGACGCCGTACTCGCCATCCAGGCGGACCGCGCAGGGAAGCACGCGCTTTCGATCGCGCAGGATCGCGTCGACCATCTCGTATGTCGAGGCCGCCGGCGCGTAGTAGGCACTCCCTGCCTTGAGCAGGGCCACGATCTCCGCGCCGCCGTTCGCCGTCCGGTCGACCAGGGCCGCCACGCGCTCCGGGCTCATCAGTTCGGTGATCGGAATACCCGCGACCGTGGAATAGCGTGGCAACGGGACCATCGTGTCGCCGTGGCCACCCAGCACGAATGCGTGCGTGTCCTCGACCGAGACGCCGAGCTCCATGGCGATGAACGTCCGGAAACGGGCGGAATCCAGGACCCCGGCCATGCCGATGACGCGCTCGCGCGGAAAGCCGGAGGCCTCCATCGCGACGTGGCACATGGCGTCGAGCGGGTTGGTGACGATGATCAGGATGCCGTTCGGGGAGTACCGGACCGCCTGCTCCACGACCGATCGGACGATGCCGGCGTTCTTCGCGAGGAGGTCGTCTCGGCTCATGCCCGGCTGCCGGGCGAGGCCCGATGTGACCACGACGATCGCCGATCCGGCCGTATCAGCGTAATCGTTCGTGCCGGTGATCCGGGCGTCGTGAGCCATGACCGGGGCCGCCTCAGCAAGGTCGAGGGCCTTGCCCTGTGGGAGCCCTTCAACGATGTCGACGAGCACGACGTCCGCGAGGCCGGCCTCGGCGATCCGCTGGGCGGTCGTGGCGCCTACATTGCCGGCTCCGACGACGGTCACTCTTGGGCGATTCATGGCCTCTCCAGGTGTGGGCTTCGACGCTTGGTTCGTGATCGTTCGGAGCCGGACCTAGCCTTCGCCAGGTCCCGAGCCGCGGGTTGCCTCGACGCCGCCGACATCGATCGGCCCGGCGTCGCGGACCTCCGCGCTCACTCCATCCGCGTAGGCGGCGAAGTTCGCATGGAACATCGCCGCGATGCGGGTGGCCGCCTGATCGTACTCGGCGGGATCAGGCCAGGTGGTCCGGGGGAACAACACTTCGGTGGGGACGCCGGGGACTTCGGTCGGGACGGCGACACGGAAGATCGGATCCTCGATCGTCGGTACGTCGGCGAGGGCGCCGCTGATCGCGGCACGGACCATGTTCCGCGTGTGATTGATGTTCATCCGCTGCCCGACGCCGTACGGACCACCGGTCCAGCCGGTGTTCACGAGCCAGACGGGGACATCGAACTCCTCGAGCCGATCCATCAGCATGTGGGCATAGACGCCCGGATGCCGCGGCAGGAACGGGGCACCGAACCCGGCTGAGAACGTGGCCGTCGGCTCCTTCACGCCGATCTCGGTTCCGGCGAGTTTTGCCGTGTAGCCCGAGATGAAGTGGTAGGCCGCCTGCTCGCGCGTCAGGCGCGAGATCGGCGGCAGCACGCCGAACGCATCGGCCGTCAGGAAGACCACGGTCCGGGGCGTCCCGGCAATCCCGTCCGGGTCGGCGTTGCCGATGAATTCGAGTGGGTACGCAGCGCGCGTGTTCTCGGTGAATCGCTCGCTGTCGAGGTTGAGGTCACGGGTGACCGGGTCGATGTCGACGTTCTCGAGGATCGTCCCGAAGCGCTTCGTCGCCGAAAAGATGTCCGGCTCGTACATCGGCGATAGTCGGATCGTCTTGGCGTAGCAGCCACCCTCGAAGTTGAAGGTGTACTCCGGGCCCCAGCCGTGCTCATCGTCACCGATAAGGCTGCGCTGGGGGTCAGCGGAAAGCGTCGTCTTGCCGGTCCCCGACAGGCCGAAGAAGACCACGGGATCGCCGTCGCTCCCGACGTTGATCGAGGAGTGCATCGGCAGGACGCCCTCGTCGGGCATGAGGTAATTCATGACCGTGAAGGCCGATTTCTTGATCTCGCCGGCATACATCGTCCCGACGATGATGATCTCCATCCGCTTGAGATGGACCAGGATCGCGGTGCCGCTCCGGGTTCCCTCGGTGGCCGGATCGGCCTGGAACGACGGCACGTTGATGATCGTGAAATTCGGCTTGAACGACGCGAGGTCCGCGGCCGTCGGGTTTCGGAAGAGATTGCGGGCGAAGATGCTCGCCCAGGCGGTCTCCGTGTACACGCGGAGGGACCGACGATGGGTCGGATGCGCACCGATGAACAGGTCCTGGCTGAACAGGTCACGTTCGCGGACGTAGGTCATGAGCCGCTGACGGAGCCGGTCGTAGTGAAGCTCGGAAATCGGGTGGTTCACGTCACCCCACCAGACCTTGGCCTCGGACGACGGCTCGAGCACGATGAACTTGTCCTTCGGTGATCGACCCGTGTGCAGGCCCGTTCGAACCACGAGCGGACCTTCGGCCGCGAGCATGCCTTCGTTCTCCCGCAGGGCAAGCTCGTACAGTTCCGCCGTCGAGAGATTGGTCCTGCCGGGTCGCGCGAGACTCCGCCTCGAGCCGGGAATGGTTGCCGTCGTCATGGTCATCGGTCTCCTCGGCGCAGACGGCGGGCAAACACGCCCGGCCCGTCAGGGCTTCGAATCGACCGGCCGCGCGTCGGGCGGACCAGAGGCCCGCGAGAGTCGGCTTCCGCAGTCGCAATTATTCGCCAGATGGTAGCACCCGGGAGACGCCGCGGTTGCGAAATGGTTGCGAACGCGCACCACCGACCGGAGTTTCAGGCGTTGTCGAGTGCCTGGCCCAGGTCTCGAATGAGGTCGGAGGCTGCCTCGATCCCGACCGACAGACGGACGAGGTCGTCGGGTACCTGGAGCGACGTTCCGGCGACCGACAGATGAGTCATCTGAGCCGGGACTTCGATGAGGGATTCAACGCCCCCGAGCGATTCGGCCAGCGTGAAGATCCTCGTGCCCTCGGCGATCGCATTGGCGCGTTCGGCGGCCGTCCGTCCGTGCCGCCCGCCGGCTGTCGGGCGGAACGAGACCATGCCGGAGCCGCCGCTCATCTGGCGTGCCGCGGTCGCGTGCTGCGGGTGGGCGTGCGGACCGGACGTCAGGCCCGGATGTCCGACCCACGCGATGTCCTCGCGAGCCGCCAGGAACGTGGCGACCGCCAGTGCGTTCTCGACGTGGCGGGCGACCCGAAGATGGAGCGTCCTGAGCCCACGGAGCGCAAGGAAGCAATCAAACGGACCGGGGACCCCGCCCATCGCGTTCTGGAGGAATCGCAGGCGTTCGGCGATGGCCGGGTCTCGCGTGATTGCGATGCCCAGGACCGTGTCGCTGTGGCCGGCGAGGTACTTGGTCGCGGAGTGGAACACGATGTCCGCCCCGTGGTCGAGTGGGCGCTGGAGGGCCGGCGAGGCGAACGTGTTGTCGACCACGAGGAGCGGGCGGTCGGGCGACCCGACGAACCGGTCCTGGATGGTCTTCGCCGCCGCCGCGATGTCGATGACCTTGAGCAGCGGATTGGTCGGCGTCTCGAACCAGACGAGGCGGGTGTGCTCGGTTATGGCTTCCCAGAGCGCGTCCGGGTCCCCCGCGAGGTCCGCGTATCGGGCGTCGACGCCATTGCCGCGCCGGACGCGCTCGAGGTATCGATACGTACCGCCGTACACGTCGTCACCGACGACGATCTCGGAGCCGGACGGCGCCAGCTCGGCAATGGCCGCGGTCGCCGCGGAACCCGAGGCGAAGGCAATCCCCTCCCCGCCGCCCTCGAGCGCGGCGACGGCCCGCTGCAATCGGTCCCGGGTGGGATTGACGGACCGAGCGTAGTCGTACCCGCGGCGCGGACGGTTGACGCCGTCCTGGGCGTACGTGCTCGTCTGGTAGATCGGTGGCGCCACGGCCCCTGTCAGCTCATCGGGCTCAGCACCCGCGTGGACGGCGAGGGTCTCGAAGGCCAGACCGGGGTCCAGATCGTCAGCGCGCATGGCCCGCATCATCGCACCGTCGCGGCTCATGGACGACTCGGTGCATGTTTCCGGGACAGCCCGATCCCGGGACAACCGGTTTCCGGGGCAAGCCGAGGCTGGCGCGCGCGCGAATTTATTGCTACTCTGGACTCGCACGTTATTCAGCCACGGTCCGGGAGTCCGGCCAATTCAGAGGTCCGTCCGCCATGTTTGCCCAGCGTCTTCGGGTCTGGAAGACCGTTTTCAATACCGCCAATCTGCCCGTTGGCATGACCACACCGCCGGATGCCGTCAGCAAGTGGCTCGTGATCACGCGGGCTGCGGTCTTCTCGATGACCGTGACCTCGGGGCTCATCGGGGGCCTCCTCGCGATCGGTGCCCAGCAGCTGACCGCCGAAGTCACCGTCAACTGGGCCCTCCTCGGGCTGGCCATCGTGGGCCTCGTTGTCGCCCATGCGGCCAACAACATGATCAACGACTACTTCGATCTCGAGGGCGGCGTCGATACCGACGACTACGTCCGGGCGCTTTACGCCCCCCACCCGATCCTGTCCGGCTGGGTGACCAAGCGCCAGCTCGGGGCCGCGATCCTGCTGGCCAACGCCGTCGACCTCACGATCATGCTGTTCCTGGTCTCGCAACGTGGCCCGCTCGTGGCGGCCTTCGCGCTCGGCGGCCTGTTCGTGTCGGTGTTCTACGTCGCGCCGCCGATCCGGCTCAAGCACATCGGTCTCGGCGAGCCCGGCGTGTTCGTGGTCTGGGGCCCGCTGATGGTGGTTGGAACGTTCTTCATCGCGACGGGCGCGATCCCGGGCTGGGTCTGGATCGCATCACTCCCCTACGCGATCCTCGTCACGACGGTCCTGTTCGGCAAGCACATCGACAAGATCGACGCCGACACGAAGAAGGGCGTCCGGACGATGCCCGTGCTGCTGGGCGAGGCCCGCGCTCGACGCGTGGCCCAGGTGCTGATGGTCGCGTTCTACCCGATCGTGATCGGGGCGGTCCTTGCTGGCTGGATCGGCCCGTGGGTCCTGCTGGTGGTACTTGGAATCCCGCGCCTGCTGTCCGTGCTACGGACGTTCAACGCACCCCGACCCGAGGTTGCGCCGCACAGCTACGTCGGCTGGCCGCTCTGGTTCGTCGGCGCCGCCTTCATCCATACGCGGCGCGCCGGTGGTTTGCTGGTGCTGGGCCTGCTCCTGAACGCCTTCCTGCCGATCACGCTGCCCTGGCTGTAGGACGTTCCAGGCCGCGTCGGCTGGCCGCTGGTTCGTGCTCCGCGGATCAGCGGCCGCGATCCGCCACCCGCGTACTCTCAGCGGTGGGCGAGGTATTCGAGGACGTCCAGTTTCGTGAGCACTCCCGCCGCCCGGCCGGCTCGCACCGCGAGCGCAGCCGGGCTGCCGCCGGCGAGGAGCGCGAACGCCTCGTCGAGTGACGCCTCGACGGCGACGGTCGGCAGTGGTCGATCCATGACCTCGCCGATGGTCCGTTCGACGATCTCGGGATTCCGGTAGGCGCGATCAAGGAGCCCCTGCTCGCTGACCGACCCGACGATCCCCTCGAGGGCATCGCCGTCGGCATCCTGGGACACCGGTAGCTGGCTGATTCCGAACCGTTGCAGGGTGTCGATCGCCTCGCCGACCCGGTCCGTGGTTCGAGCCAGGACGACGGCCGGCATGTCGCCGCCGCCCTGACGGTCGGCGAGCAGTTGGGCGACCCGAACGACTGCACCGGTCGTTGCCATGAGCCCGTTCGCGCGCATCCACTCGTCGTTGTAGAGCTTCGAAAGGTACGACCGGCCGCCATCGGGGAGCACCACGACCATCACGGCGCGCTCAACCACTGCGGCGCCCTCCGCCATGACCCGTCGCGCCTCATCGAGTACGGCGACAACCGCAGTCCCGCACGATTCACCGGCCAGGATCCCCTCTTCGCGAGTGATCCGGCGGGCCATCAGGAACGAATCGCGGTCCGAGACGCGGACCCAGCGATCGACGACCGACGGGTCGTGCGTGCCCGGCATGAAGTCCTCGCCCACTCCCTCGGTGAGATACGGGCGGGCGACGTCGCCGGACAGGATGCTGCCTTCCGGATCCGCGCCGATGATCTGGATCGTGGCGTCCTTCGACTTCAGGTACCGCCCGATCCCCGAGATGGTCCCGCCGGTCCCCGCGCTCGCGATCAGGTGGGTGATCCGGCCCTCGGTCTGGTCCCACAGTTCGGGGCCGGTAGTCCGTTCATGCGCGGCGGGGTTCTCGGCATTCCAGTACTGGTCCGGCTTGAACGCCCCGGGGATGTCCCGGGCGAGGCGCGCTGCCACCGAGTAGTACGACTCTGGCGATTCGGGCTCGACATTCGTGGGGCACAGGACGACCTCGGCGCCGTACGCGCGCAGGAGCGCCTGCTTCTCGGGCGATTGCTTGTCGGCCATCACGAAGATGCAGCGGTAGCCCTTGAGCACCGCGGCGATCGCCAGCCCGTGACCGGTATTACCCGATGTCGGCTCGACGATCGTGCCGCCGGGCTTCAGGAGTCCGGCGCGTTCGGCTGCCTCGATCATGGGTAACCCGATTCGGTCCTTGACCGACCCGCCGGGGTTCATGGCCTCGAGCTTGGCAAGGATGAGCGGCTGCGCCGCCTCAGGACCGAGATCCCGCGTGACGCGGGTCAATCGGACGAGCGGCGTTCCGCCAACGAGGTCGAGGATCGACTCGGCGTAGTGCATGCCCGGAGTGTAGAACGGGCGGCGGGATAGGGGCCCGCCGCGGGACGGTCGAGGCGCTCGTCGGTAATGGAGTCGACGGCCGATCGGCTGGAGCGATGTCCGGTCAGCGCCGAGAGGAATGGCTCGCGCTCGAGGCTCAGGAGTTCGACATCGGTCGTGGCCCGCACGGTCGCAGTCCGTGGGATGTCCCGGACCAGGGCGATCTCGCCGAAGAATTCTCCAGGACCCTCAACGCGAACAAACCGACCGCCGACCGTTACCTCGACGGTGCCGGACACGATCAGGTGGAACCTGTCGCCCGCCTCGCCCTGCGTAATGATCTCAGTGCCTGCCTGGGCAGTCCACGCGTCCGCTCCAGCGGCCAGGCGCTCGACAACCGCCGGGGCCAAGGGAGCGAACATCGGCACCCCGCGCAGCGCGTCGAGCCACGCGTCCGGCACGACGACACCGGTATCGATCGCGCGCAGGGCCCGCCAGGTCAAGACAGCGATCGTCGGCATGATCAGGCCTGCCACGATCAAGGCACCCTGCGGCCCGAGCACGAGCACGAGCAGCGGCGCCGTCACCGAGCCGATCGCCAGCGCTGCCATCTGGAGACCCTCGAGAACACCGAGGATCCGGGCAAGGACATCGTCCGTGGACACGCGCTGGAGCAGGGTTCGGCCGGCCGCGTCCAGGATGGCCCGGCCGGCACCGGCGATGGCCACGAACCCGAACGCCAGGACCGCCTGTGGTGCGATGCCGATGCCCGCCAGCGGAAGCCCCCAGAGGACGAGGCCGAGCAGCAACGGCCCGGCCAACCGCCGACGACCAACGAGGGCCAGCCCGCCAAACGAACCGATTAGGCCACCGGCCCCGATTGCCGACACCAGGAAGGCGGCACCGCCCTCGCCGATCTTGAGGAGATCGATCGCAAGCATCACGCTCAGGACGTCGACGGCGCCCCACAGAATCCAGGCCGAGGCGACGACGGCGACAACCAGCCTCGGGGCCGGTTCGGAAATGAGGGTCCTGATCCCGTCGAGTGCTGCGGCTGTTGCCGGCTTGTCGACGGGGACGACGGGCGAGCGGGTTTCTATGGCGAGTCCGAGCATGACGACCGCCGAGCCGGCGAGGAGGACGCCGAACACCAGGAAGACGGCACCGGGGTTCACGGTCGCAAGGACGATTCCGGCGACGGCCGGCCCGACCAGGATCGCGAGCCCCTCGATCGAGCCGACGACAACGTTCGCGGCCGTCAGCTCATCCGGATGTCGGGCGACGTGCGGGAGCAAGGCGCCCTGAGCGGGGCGGGTGAGCACGATCGACGCGGAGGCTGCGGAAGCCAGGACGTAGACGACCAACGCGGGTGCCTCGGCCAGGAGCGCCGCCGCAGCCGCGAGCATCGCGACGGCCTGGATCCCATAGGAGGCAACCAGCACACGGTGGCGTGGGAATCGATCGCCGGCCGTTGCCGCAAACGGTGCGATCAGGGCAGCCGGGATCAACATGACGAGCGCAACGACGCCCGACTCGGCCGTACCGCCACGTTCATACGCGTAGACGAGGATGGCGATCCACGTTGCGTGCTCGGCCATCGTGAACATGGCGAATCCGGCCGCGATTCGTCGAAGCGCGTCATTGCGGAAGACCGCGCCGAGAACGGCTCGCCTCATCGAGCGCCCGCACCCGGCCGAGATTCAGGAACAGTCCGACGCCAGTCGAATCTCGATCGACGGTGACGGAACTGCATTCCCGGATGATCAGTTCGCAGGCAGGTCGGTGGTGCCTTTGGCAATCTCGACGACCTCGCCCCTGGCGTCGTCGGGCTTCGGATCGGCCGCGTCAGGTTCGGGCACATCGTCGCCTTCGGTGGCGTCGCCAAACTCGTCGTCGCTGTCGTCCGCTGCACCTTCGTCGTCGTCGTCATCGTCGAACTGATCGTCCGGGTCGGTCGGCGCATCGGTTGGTCGGCGGTGTCGATAGACGAGCAGGAGGAACGCCCCCAGCCCGAACAGGATCGACATCAGCTGCGCCGTGGCGATCCCGCTGACGAACCAGTTGCCGGTGCGCAGGTTCTCGAGCAGGAACCGGACCAGCGCGTACCACATGAAGAAGATCAGGATCTGGTCACCAGCCCGCAGCGGATATGGGCGACGCCGCGATAGCCAGATCAGGAGCGCGGCACCCAACAGACCCGAAACCGACTCGTACAGGAACAGCGGCTGGAAGGCCGTCGTGGCTTCCGGGAACGTGGCGCATGGATACGCCGCAACGCGGTGGGCGCAGTCGATCGCGATGCCCCACGGGAGGTTCGTCGGCGGGCCATACAGCTCCTGGTTGAAGAAGTTGCCCCAGCGCCCGACGGCCTGCATCGTGAACAGGGCGGGCGCGACGATATCCGCCCAGACCCAGCCCGAGAGTCGGTGGTACCGGACGAGCCCGATGAACGCGATGACTCCCGTGATCAGGCCGCCGTACACACCCAGCCCGGAATATGGCGGCAGGACGATCTTGAGCAGATCGTGCTGATAGAGGGCCCATTGATCGATCACGTGATACGCGCGGCCGCCAATGAGCGCGGCAATCGCGATCACGATCAGGCCGTTCCCGACGATCTCCGGGTCCTGGCCGAACCGTTTCGCCTGACGCACGAGGACGCTGTAACTGGCGAACAGACCCACGGCATACGCGATGCCGTACCAGTACACCGGCAGTGGCCCGATGTGGAAGGCAATGGGGTCGACGAAGAAGTTGATCATGGCCCCGGAGTGTACGCGGCTCGTCGTTCACCGTAGACTCGCGCCGATGCGTGATCTTCGAGGGAATTCCTGATGGCTGAGTTCCAATGGTGGCTGTTGCTCGTGGGGCTCGTGGCCGGCGGCGGAATCGTGGCCGTCGTCTACCTCGACGGCTCGCGACGTGAACAGGACCTCGAGAGCCGCGAACTGCCGGCCGAGGCAGCCTGGATCGCCGGCCGCCTCACGGCGATGGGGCGCTCGGTCGATGAATCGGCTATCGAGCAGGTCCTGCTGGAGCATCGGGCCTATCGCGCCGAGCTGCCTCCGGACCTACTGGTTCCCGGGGACGAACCTACTAGCGGATCGGGCGCGTACTCGGGCAGCTAACCCTTCGCTGGTGGCGCCGGACGGATGGGACGGCGCTCGAATGGCGTCGAGAACACGACATCGGTCTCGGTCGTGAAGACGTGGCGCGTCGTCTGAACCGCCCGGATCACGCGCTCGAGATCATGGGTATCGCGGGCGCGGACCTTGAGCAGGTAGTCAGCTTCACCGGTGATGTGGTGACAGGCTTCGATCTCCGGAATGGCCGCGAAGTCGCCAGTGAGATCCGTTGCCACCGTGCCCGGCGACTGGGTGACCCAGGTAAAGGCCAGGATCGCAAGACCGATGGCGTCGGCCGACACGCGAGCGGTGTAGCCGGTGATCACGCCGCGGGCCTCGAGCTTCTTGACCCGCTCGTGGGCAGCCGGCCCGCTGATGCCGACCGCGGCCCCGAGTTCCGCGTACGGGCGCCGGCCATCCTCCTGGAGGAGCTCGAGAAGTCCGACGTCGATGCGATCCAGCGATGTCTTGTTCGGCATTGCCTCATTCTCGTAAGCACATAGGCTTGCATGCCTAATCTGATTAGGCTATCATTCCATACATCAGGTCAATCTCTGGTGTCGGGACCCGTCGCAAGGGCGACGGGATCGAGCGGTCAACCGCAGATCCAACGGCACGCGGGTCAATCGCAGGTACCAAACATGTTCGCAGCATCCGGGTTCGGAATCATCGCCCTCTTCTCAGTACTCAGCACCATGCTGGGCGAGGATCGTCGCCGATCCGCAGACCCCAATCGAGCGGCCAGCTACTTCAGCCGCTGGATCCGCTGATCGGCTGATCAGCCCCAATGGACCTTTCTACGGCCTCCGGGTAACCCGGGGGCCATTTTCGATTCCGTCGTTACCCGTCCGAGCGCCGTTGTCCGACGGGTCATCGGTCCCCCACGGTGCCGTGGACCCGTCGGCAGGCGGGGAGGCTGGCGGATCGATGAATTCCGGGGCGGACGTGCGCCAGGCGGCGTCGGCGTCTGCCGGATTCGAGCCGATTGATACCGAGCCAACGATGGTCAGGCCCCCCACCACGATGCCCACGCCTCCACCGAGTGCCAGCGGCCAGTGCCAGAGGAGAATCGTGTAGGCCGCAAGGCCGACTCCCACCCCGAGAGCAACGATGGTGGCCCGCAAATCCGGCATCGTCAGCCCAGAACCGAAACGCCGATGGCGCGTCCGACAAGGTACGTGACGATGGCTGCCGCGGCGCCGATACCGACCTGCCGCGCCCCGGAGAACAACAGGCTCCGGCCCGTGAGCAGGGACACCCCGGCACCGACGACGAACAGGGCGACGAGCGAGGCAACGGCCGCCACCACAAACGCCCCAGGCCCCGAACCAACGAGATAGGGCAACACGGGCACCGCGGCCCCGATGGCAAAGGCGACGAACGACCCGAACGCCGCTCCCCAGGGCGACCCGAGTTCGTCGGGGTCAAGGCCCAGCTCCTCCCGGACGAGGGTGTCGAGGGCGTGGGCCGGATCGGAGAACATGCGGCGCGCGATCGTGCGCGCCTCGTCCTGCGTGAATCCCTTGGCCTGGTAGACCGCCGCGAGCTCGGCCTCTTCTTCCTCGGGCATCGCTTCCAATTCGGCCCGTTCGAGCGCGATCTGGCGCTCGAACAATTCGCGTTGCGACTGCATCGAGATGTACTCGCCGGCCGCCATGGAGAACGCCCCGGCGAGGAGCCCGGCGATCCCGGCCAGGAGGACGAAGTTTCCCGCCCCGATGGCCACATTCGCGCCGGCCACACCCATCACGAGGGCAAGGTTGGAGACGAGCCCATCGGAAACGCCGAAGATGACGGCCCGCAGGGTGCCCGACCGGCTCGAGCGGTGCCATCGCTCCCGAGCCGCGATCTGACCCGGCTCCGACACATCGAGGGACATGGCCGCGTGCTCCCCGGCCGCGGCGGTCACGGTCGCCCTGGCTTGATCGGACACCGCAGGGCTGGTCGATCCGATGGCGCCGCCCGGGCCGCCGGAGCCGTCGGCACCCTCGGCGGTTCCGGACCCGCGAGAACCGCCGTTGCGCGCCCCGGACAGGGTCTTCCAGATCTCGGCGTGCTCGCGCTCATCGGCGGCGATTGCTTCCACCTCGGGCGTGCTCTGGGTCGAATAGATCTGTTCTTCGTCGCCCTCGAGCGCCAGGACCAGGTCACGAACCGCGTGCGTGCCGAAGATGCGGGCGATGGCGATGATCGCTCGAACCCGGAAACCCGGCGTCGTCGCCGCCGGAACGTCCGCCCCGCGCTCGGTCAGCCGACGCGCCCATACGTCCGCATGGCGACGCTCGTTGTCGGCGATCCTGCGGAAGGCTGCGGCGCGGACCGGATCGCGCTCGATCCGGGCAAGGGCGACGTACAACTGGATCGCGTCGCGCTCGAGTCTGAGGTTCTCGAGGCTCTGCAGGCGATCGGCGTCGGTCATGGACCAAGCGTAGCGGGAAGCGCGCCTCGTGGGGGCCGACGACGCGGTCAGGGCTGATCGAGCGGCGCATTCGTGGCGATCGTGCGGCGCTACACTCCAGCCGATGACCGCGACCCTGCTGCCGCCACTTCGCTGGCTCTCCACGGCCGATGTGCTCGAAGCCATGCCCGGCATCGACGAGCGGCTCGACCTCGCCCAGCAGACGATGACGGCGCTGGCGACCCCCGGCGGGTCCGAGCTCCCGCCCAAGATCGCCATCCATCCCCGTCCGGACGCCTCGTTCATCCACGCCATGCCGGCCATGCTCCGAGGCAAGGACCTGTTCGGTGATCTGGTCGGCATGAAGTGGGTCGCCGGATTCGCCACGAATACCGAGATCGGCCTGCCCGGCATCAGTGCACTCGTGATCCTCAACGATCCGGCCACCGGGATCCCGATCGCCATCATGGACGGCGGGCCGATCACGGCCCATCGAACCGCCGCGGTATCCGGGGTTGCGGTGCGTCACTTCGGCCCGGTTGTCGCCGGTGGCCCGGTGCGCATTGCGATCATCGGCGCCGGCGTGCAGGGCTGGTCCCATCTGCCGGTGTTCGGGCACCTCCTCCCCGGCCTCGATCTCCAGCTGTTCGATCCCGACATCCGCCGTTCAGAGAAGCTCGCCGAGCATGCGCGTTCGATGGCCGAGGTCGGGTCGGTCACGGTGCATGCGTCGGCGCGGGATGCCGTCGACGGCTCGGATGTCGTGCTGACGGCCGCTGCCTTCGGCCCGCCTGCCGAGCGCCAGCGGATGACCAACGACTGGCTCACGCCGGGTGCCACCGTGATCCCGATCGACTACGCCACGTACTGCGCGGCGGAGGTTGCGCATGACGCCGCGCTCTTCCTGGTCGACCACCGGGAGCAGTTCCTGGCCAACCGGGAGGTCGGCAATTTCGACGGCTACCCGGACCCTGACGGCATGCTTGGCGAGGCCATCCTGGACGCGACGCCCCGACCGCCGGGACGGGTCGTGATCACGGCCCTCGGGGTCGGCCTGTCCGACGTGGTCATCGCCGAATCCATTCTTCGCACCGCGCAAGCTGCCGGGCTTGGCGCGGAATTGCCGCGCTAACTCGAACCACTCAAGGAGATCGAACGTGCGCGTCCTCGGCTCGGCCGTCAAGGTCCTGGTGGCAGTCGTGGTGGTCGCCCTGGTCGGCGTGGTCGCGCTCCTGGGATCGATCACCGGGCGGGGCCTCCCACAGACCAGCGGTTCAATCCGCGTTCCGGGACTCCATGCCGCGGTCACCGTCGGTCGGGACGAACACGGGATTCTCGAGATCGTGGCCGACGACCCGCACGACCTGTTCGTGGCGCAGGGCTATGCGCACGCCCAGGAGCGCATGTGGCAGATGGAGATCTGGCGGCATATCAGCAGCGGGCGCCTGTCCGAGCTGTTCGGTTCCGTGAGCCTTGAGCAGGATCGATTCATCCGCACGTTTGGCTGGCGCCAGGCGGCTCAGGTGGACCTCGATGCGATGCCGCAGGACGCGCGCGACGCGCTTGCCTGGTACGCGGACGGGGTGAATGCCTGGATCGCGGATCAGCACGGATCCTTTTCGCTCGCCTCGGTCATCACCGGGCTTCGAACGGGCGCGGGCGGCCTCGACGGGTACACGCCGGAACCGTGGACGGCCCTCGACTCCGCAGCCTGGGGCAAGGTCCAGTCGTTCAACCTGGGCGGGAACATGGACACCGAGATCTTTCGGCTCCTCGCCGACGCCCAGCTCGGCGACCCGACCCTCACGGATTCGCTGTTCCCGGCCTACGACCTGAAGGCGCCGGTGATCACTCCGTCGGGCCTCGAGGGTTCAGGTGGCGCCGGGGCCGGTGGCACCACGACCGCGGCCGGTGCACCTGGAGCGGGGATCTCGACCGCGAGTGCGCGGCAGCCCGTTGCACCGGCCGCGGCCGCAGGCTGGGCTGCCGTGGCGGCAACCGTCTCCTCGATCCTCGCCCTCGCGGGACTCGACGGGGCGTCGGGCCTCGTGGGCGATCACGGAATCGGGTCGAACAACTGGGTTGTGTCCGGTTCGAAATCGGCCTCGGGTGGTGCGCTCCTGGCCAACGATCCGCATCTCGGCTTCACCGACCCATCCGTGTGGATCATGAACGGATTGCACTGTCGCGAGGTCAACGCATCGTGCCCGTACGACGTGGCGGGCGTGTCCTTCCCGGGCGTTCCCGGCGTGATCCTCGGTCACAACGCGAGGATCGCATGGGGCGCGACCAACGTTGGACCGGACGTCCAGGACCTGTTCCGTGAGACCGTCGATCCCGCCGATCCGACCCACTACCTGTACAAGGGTGAATCGAGGCCGTTCGAGACCCGGACCGAGACCATCGCCGTTTCAGGTGGCGATCCCGAGACCATCGTCGTGCGATCCACCGTCCACGGACCGATCCTCAACGACGTCGATTCGCGCCTGAAGGATCAGGATCCGCTGGCCCTGCGCTGGACCGCGACCGCCGAGCCGGATGGGGCCTTCGCGGCGATCTTCCATCTCAATACGGCTGCCAACTTCGATGACTTCCGGGCCGCGCTCCGGGCCTATGGCTCGCCGAGCCAGAACTTCGTGTACGCGGACGTGGAGGGTCACATCGGCTACCAGCTCCCCGGTCTCATTCCGATCCGAGCCGGTGAGCGAACCGGCGACCGGATCCGCGACGGGGCGTCCGGGACCGAGGATTGGACCGGCTACATCGCCTTCGACGACCTGCCGTGGCAGTACGATCCGCCGAGCGGATTCATCGTCTCGGCCAACAATGCCGCCGTTGACGGCACCTATCCGTACTTCGTGTCCGATGACTGGGATCCCGGCTATCGGGCCCAGCGGATCACGGATCTCCTCACGGCCAAGGCCGGGCACCTCACCGCCGGAGACCTCACCGAGATCCAGATGGACACGCACCCGCTCAGGGCAGACGTCGTGATTCCACTTCTGGCGGAGGCCGCACCGACCACAGCAGACGGCCAGCTCGTGCTCGCGCGGATCCGATCCTGGGATCGCACCTGCGAAGCCGATTCGATGGGCTGCTCGGTCTACGCCGCTGCCGAGTTCACGCTCATGCGCGCGATCTTCGACGACCAGCTCGGACCCGTGGCCAAGGACTACGTCGGCACGACGGATTCCTGGCGAGCCCTGATCAACGTCCTGAGTGACCCGAATAGTTCGTGGTGGGACGACACGGCCACGAGGGCCGTGGAACGACCGAGGGACATCCTCTCGGCGGCCCTGGACCGGACGGGCGCGGACCTGCGGGCCGCGATCGGCCAGCCGTCGCGCTGGACGTGGGGCCGAATTCACACCGTCAACTTCAAGGAGCAGACGCTCGGCGTGTCCGGCATCGGGCCGCTGGAGTGGTATTTCAACTCGGGGGCCCGCGCGGTTGGCGGCGTTGCCGGCGCCGTCCAGAACAACTACTACCGGATGTGGAAGGCGTACCCGGATCCGTCCGACCCGTCGTACGAGCCGGTGGGTCTCGATACCCTGTTCAACGTGTCGAACGGGCCGTCGTACCGCCTGACCATCGACATGTCGGACCCGGAT
>JANMPD010000048.1:0-4048 GCA_031369685.1 Chloroflexota bacterium
CCCGGCGATCGAAGGTGTCGTCGTACGGGCCGCCGACCGTTGTCGTGATGGAGATCGGGAGCTCGCACGCGGCGGGCTTCCAGATCCCGGACGGACCCACGAGCGGGATTTGGCGACCATCCAGGCTGAAGGACGTCAGCGCCGTCCTCGAGATAGCTTCACCGAACTCGTCGCGCTGGCGGGTGAGCCAGTCGAAGACCCGGAGCCTGATGTCGCGATCTGCGTCGCCGATCATGCGAGCGAGCTTACATGTCCGGTTTCGAAAGGACTGTCCGGCTTCCTGCTTCTGAAGCGCAAAGGCGGTCGCGCGATTCCCGCCAAGGTCGCGGCTTTGCCCTTGGGTGGAGGACGACCCTGCGGACGCACGTCGCGCATGTATCGTCTCAACGTGGCCTTTACAAACGGTCAGATCGACAAGCTCGGTGAGCGACTCCGGGCGTCATTCGCGGTCGGTCCTGGCGACCTCGAACTCTTGCAGGATCTTCGACGTCACTACGACGAGGCAATGCGGGAAACGCAGGCTCGCATCGTGGAGCACATGCCTCGGGTGGGAACCCCGACAGCACGGCTCAAGACAGTCCAAACACTGATTGGGAAACTACGTCGTGAGCCCCACATGAACCTCTCTCAGATGCAGGACATCGCCGGCCTCCGACTGGTACGGGATTCGTCCTTGAAGGACCAGACGAAGCTGGGAGAAGAGGTCGCTGGACTCTTCGACAACTCGCGGACCATCGATCGGCGAGCGAAGCCAACGTTCGGCTATCGAGCTGTCCACGTCGTGGTCCGAGTCAACGGCCGGCTCGTGGAGGTGCAGCTCCGGACGATCCTCCAGGATCGATGGGCCCAGATCGTCGAACGAATGGCAGACCACTGGGGACGCCAGATTCGGTACGGCCTCCCACCGGATTCGCCGGGGGTCCTTATCGGGGAAACGGACCGCGCATTCGTGGTCGACCTGGTCCGCCGCCTCAGTCCGTTGATCGAGAGCAGCGAGCAATCCGGCGAGGCACGGCAGTTGAAGGTGCGCGGCGACTTCTTCCGCAATGAAGTCACGCAGCTCCTCGCGGAGCTTGCAGCGCTCCCCGTGCTAGGGTCGGTCGCGTGATTCACTTCCTGCTCGTCTACGACCAGTCGGCCGGCCGTGTGCTCTTGAGCGAGGAGTACAAGGACCCCGATCGCCGCGTCGCACTCGATCGGCGGTTCGCGCTCGAGCGCGAGCACTCAGATGATCCGAACCTCGAGATCATTGTGTTGAGCGCTTCTAGCCGGGCGTCCCTGGAGTCGACGCATGCGCGGTACTTCAAGGACGTGCAGGGCCTAGCCGCGAGTTAGAGCAGGGCTACTCGGCGGCAATATTGACGTATGCCCCGGTCATCATCTGCTGCTGGGCGGTAACTTGGTCGCGGGCATCAAGTTCGCGCAGACGGCGCTCACGATTGGACTCGAGCAAGTCCGCGGTTCGTCGTGCGATCTCTAGATTGCGTACCCACGCAGGCAAGATCTTTTGATCATCCGCATTCTCGGATGCTCTGAGCCGCTCCAAGGTCCTTTCCGTAGAGGCGATCTTCCCGCGTGCCGAGCGTTGCCGGTAATCGTAGAAACGGACGAGCTTGGCTCGCTCCTGCTCAAGTCTGGCGCGGTTCTGGACGGCGAGCTCGGCCTGTCGCTCGAATAGCCGCGTGCTCGCGGCCTTGTCTCCAGCGTTGAACGCCATCTCGAGCCCGTCGATCGGTGGCGCGACCTCCGCCGGCGGATCCTCCTTAAGGATCTGCGATGCACGATCAAGGAGCCACGCCGCGAGGTCAGGTCTCGCTTGTCCCGAACGGTCGATGAAGACCGGCCAGAGCTCCTTCGCACGAACAACGCCTTCGAGCTCAAGCTCATAGGTGAAGAACCACCCGTCCGTCGGATCGACGTCTGACGTCTTGATCCACCACGTGCCGGCCCGCCCACCGAACTCCTTGGCCCGTACGCGCGCGACAAGTCCGTCAACCAGTTCGTTGCCGAACGCCAGGAACTCAACGGTCTCCATGTCCAGCGCGACCGATGGATCAAACGTGACGCGCCTCGTACGTCCCTCCTTGGCAAGCTTCGGAAACTCGATGGCGAATCGCTCGCCGAACACGACATCCCATATGCCGGCCTGGTCCGGATCGGGATCTACATCGACGCTCATCTGTCTAAGGGCCTTCCTCACCAGGCGCTCGAGGGCGCGGGAGTCGAGCTGGCTTCGACGCTCGAGGATCTGTTTGATCTCGTCCTTTCGGTACGAACGCGTGTCCATGATGAGGTCGCCGAGGCGACTCTCGGCGGCTCGGGCGCGTTGGACACGGGTGCCGAGGTCGGCTTCGTAGGCCGTGAGTCGTTCGGGATTCTCGTCAAAGAAGATCAGATGACGCAGATCCGCCTCCACCCTTCCTAGGATTGGGTCAAGCCCACCCACCGTCTCGACGAAGACTTGAATGCGACGCTCAAGCACTTCGAGAACGCGCTCCTCGATCGTCCCGGCGACCGCAAGGTTGATGATGGTCACGGGATTGCGTTGTCCAATCCGGTCGAGTCGGCCGATGCGCTGCTCGATCCGCATGGGGTTCCACGGCAGGTCGTAGTTCACCATCGTGTGGCAAAACTGGAAGTTTCGGCCTTCGCCGCCAGCCTCTGTGGACACGAGGATCCGCGGACCTGGATGGTCGCGGAACGCCGCGACGGCGGCGTCTTTTTCCTCAGGCTTGAGCTCGCCGTTGAAGATATGGACCGGCCAGGTGGCGCCAAGGATTCGTGCGAGGTACGTCTGCGTGTCCTTGAACTGCGTGAAGATGAGGATCCTCACGTCGGGAGCGGAGGTTCGGAGCGCGGCCAAGCCGTCGAGTAGGGTCTGAGCCTTTGAATCGATCTCGATAGCGTCTAGGAGGCCAACGAGCCGCCGCATCTCCGTCAGCTCTTCGAGGATGCCTATCCGTGCGTTGATCGCGAGGACGTCATCGATCTCTTCCTCGGTCAAGTCTGTGGCGTCTTCGTCCTCGTCGAGCGGCGGAACTGCCTTGGTCAGGAGGCCAGCCTCGAGACGCTCGATGCGTCGCACCAACGACTTTCCGATCGTTTCCGACGAGCTTGCGTTCATCTTCTGAAGCGTTGTCATCAGGAAGCCGATCGCGTTGTTCTTCAGCGCCCTCGAACGCTGAAGGCCACTTCGGACATACTGGGTGACAGCGTCGTACGCGTCCCTTTCCTGAGTGGTTGGCTCGACAGTCCAGGTCTTCGCGGACCTTGGCATGAATCCGCCGACAACCGACTTGCGATTCCGAATCATCACTTCGCTGAGACGATGGAGCTGGAGAAGCTCTTCGCTAATACGCTCACGCTCCTCTGGATCGTCGAGCGAGGCATGAGCGCGTGACGCCTCTATCGGCAGCCACTTGCCGATCGCCGCTACGGCGTCAGCCCTGTCGTCGGTATCGAGAGCGGGCCAGCGACGAACGAGATCGACGGCCAGGTTCAGGCCGGCGACGGAGTCGACGTGGTGCTCGAACTCGTCGAAATCGGGAAATAGCGATGGATCAAGCAGCTCGATCAGTGAATACAGCTCGAAGCGATGGAGCTGCATCGGTGTCGCTGTGAGGAGCATCAATCCGCTGCTGGTGACCCGCTCGGGATCCGCGATCCTGTTGGCCAACCGGTACAGGTTCGTCTCTGTATATCGCGACCGCCCCTGCCATGTCCGACGCGCGTGATGCGACTCGTCAATGATGACGAGGTCCCAGTCGACCTGGGCGATATCTTCTCGTCTCCGCTCATCCCACGCTGCATAGGTCGATGAAGCGAGCACGTTGTTTTCGAGGCTCCAGATGTTCTCTCCAGGATGCTTGTTCTGCAGGTAGGCCGCGGTCAACTTGTTGAAGACCGCAAATACCTCGGAGAACTTCGTCTTCATCTCGAATTGCCACTGCGACACAATTCCCGATGGAGCGAGGATGAGGACCCTATCGGCAACGCCTCGCGCCTTCAGCTCCTTGATCACCAAGCCCGCCTCGATGGTCTTCCCGAG
>JANMPD010000130.1:0-11409 GCA_031369685.1 Chloroflexota bacterium
CGTGGTGGAGGCGGAACCGCAACTCGCGCGGCGCTCGCTATTCCCATCCTTCTGTTCGCCAGCTTCCTCGCCCTTGGCGGGGCGGGCTTCATCGGCGCGGTCAGCGCCTACGCCTACTACAGCCGCGACCTCCCCGACCCGGCGAAGGCCTTCGCGGATCTCGGTTTCGACCAGCCCTCGATCGTCTACGACCGGACCGGGACGGTCGAACTCGCGCGCTTCGGCGAACGGAAGCGAGAGCTCATCACCTTCGACCAGATCCCACCCGAACTCCTCGACGCCACCACCTCGGTCGAGGACAAGGATTTCTGGAGCAATCCGGGATTCGATCTCGGTGGTTTGCTGTCGGCGACCGTCGACACGATCCAGGGCCGACCGCGCGGTGGATCCACGATCACCCAGCAGCTGGTCCGGGCCCGTCTCCTGCCCGAGGCCGCGTTCTCGGGGTCGACCTATGAACGCAAGATCCGGGAGATCATCCAGTCCATCCGCCTGACTCAGGCCTTCCCCGATGAAAAGGGGAAGGAACAGATCATCACCGCCTACCTGAACCAGAACTTCTACGGCAATCAGAGCTATGGCGTCGCGGCCGCCGCGAAGGGCTACTTCAACAAGTCGCTCCAGGACCTGACGCTCGCCGAAGTCGCCATCCTGGCGGCGATCCCCCAGTCCCCCACCCAGTTCGACCTGGTCAAGAATGCGGAGTCGGTCTGTGCGGTCACGATTGCCGAAGGCGATGAGTGCCCCGCCGCCAGCATTCAGCTGATCGTCCCCGCGGACGCCGACATCGTCATCCGGCGCAACAAGGTCCTCGATCTGATGGAGACCCGGAGCGTCCTGTCCAAACTCCAGCACACGACCCAGGAATACGAGACGGCCAAGAAGGATCCAGTCGTCCTGTCCCGACAGGGCTCCACGCCGTGGAAGGCAGCACACTTCGTCTGGCAGGTCCGCCACCAGCTCGGCGTCATCCTGTGTGGCGAGGAGACCGCGGACACCTGTGAGCGGGTCGACACCGGCGGCTTCAGGATCATCACCAGCCTCGACTGGGATAAGCAGCAGGTCGTCGACAAATGGCTGCTCGCGGCCGGCAGGGCGCCGAATTTCTCGAATACCAATCGAACCCTTCGGTCACTCGGCATTCCCGAGGCCGACTGGGGTTGGATCAACGATCTTCGCGGTCGCGACATCCACAACGCGGCCTCGGCCGTGATCGACTACCGGACCGGCGAAGTTCTCGCCTACGGTGGTAGCGCCGGGTATTACGCCGCGGGCGAAGTCTCCTTCAAACCCAAATTTGATGTGCTGTCGAGCGGGTTCCGTCAGCCCGGATCGGCGATCAAGCCAATCAACTACATCACCGGGATCGACGACGGCTCGATGACCGCGGCCACGATGTTCATGGACGTCACGACGAACTTCGGGGGCCAGAAGGCGTTCATCCCGAAACAGGCCGACAAGCTCGAACGAGGACCGGTGCGCCTGCGCTCGGCCCTCCAGTTCTCGCTGAACATCCCGTCCATCAAGGCCGGCCTGATCAATGGCCTCGACCACCTGTTCCAGCGAATGAAGGACTTCGGACTGAAGTTCCAGAAGGGCACCGTCCCGGTCACCTCGATGTCGATCGGAACGCTGGAAGTGCACCCGATCGATCTCCTGTCGGCCTATGGCGCGATTGCGGACGGTGGCACGCTCCTTCCCCGAAAGATGATCATCGAGATCCGGGACGCGAGCGGCGAGGCGTTCTATCCGACGGCCGCCGACGTCACGACGGGCACGAAGGTGGCGAGCGCCCAAGCGTCGTACATCGTCACCGACATCCTCCAGGGCAACACCATCAAGGGCGTGAACCCGTACTGGGCGAAGTGGGCGATCCTCGAGAATGGCAAGCGCCGCCCGGCCGCCTACAAGACGGGCACGACATCGGATAACAAGGACGTCCTCGCGTACGGCTTCCTCGCGCCGCCCGAGGATCCCGTGGCCCCGGCCCTCGCCGTTGGGGTGTGGATGGGCAACTCGGACGCGACCCCGAACAACGGGAGCCTATCCCTCGATTCCTCGGCGCCGCTCTGGTCGCGCATCCTCACCGAGATCAGTGCGGGCACACCCGTGACCGATTTCAAGCGACCCGCCGGGATCAAGTCCGCCGAAGTCGACGCGTTCAGCGGGCTCCTGCCCGGCCCGTATACGACCAAGAAGGTCACGGAGCTGTTCGTCGATGGCACGGTCCCGACCCGTACCGATGACCTCCATGTCCAGCTGGATATCGATGAGGCCACCGGCAACCTCTGGCAGGACGGCTGCTCCGGACCGATGGTCACGAAGGGGTTCCTCGACTTCAGCAACGTCGAGCCGCGCTTCCCGGGCTGGCAGGAGTACACCCAGAACTGGGCTGCCCGGGCGGCCAAGGGTTCTGGCGTCTCACGGAGCCCTGAGAAGACGCGGACCAGCTACTTCTACATCAATAGTTTCGCGCCATTCGGCAAGAGCTGGGGCGGCGAGTTCGCGCCGACGGTCATCTGTTCGCCGGCCCCGCCGCCGACGTGTGACCCAGGGACATCCTTCGATCCGTTCGCGACGATCGATCCGCTCGGCTCCCCGCTCCCGACACCCTGTATCGAGCCGACTCCTGGACCGACGAAGCCGGGTGGCGGCAAGCCAACGCCGTCGCCCAGTCCCCTTCCCTCGATCCCATTACCGGCGCCGGGGCAGACCCCAGCCCCGCGACGACCTCGCCGAATGGTCCGGCGCCGCTCGATTCGCGCCACCACCGCGGCCTGAACGACGCCGGCGCCGCGTCAGCCGAGGCTGACGATCGTGGCTCCGTCTCCACCTTCCCCCCGGCCACCCGGGCGAACCTCGCCGGCGAGCGGATGCGCCGACGCCGCGGTCCGAACCGCGTCGCGCAGGGCACCCGTACCCATTCCGTGGATGACCGTGACTCGGGGCAGGGCCGCCATCGACGCGTCCTCGAGGTAGCGCTCGAGGGCCTCGAGAGCCTCCTCGACACGGGCACCGCGCAGATCGAGCGAACTCGGGACCGAGCGCGAGCGAGCCGCGAGGAGATCCGCGGCCGACGTCGTCGTGCTACCTGCGTCGGCACGCGGATCGCCGAACCGCCCGTCGGTGCGCGGCTCGGGTGAGACCGCGTCGATGAGCTCCTCGACCGGGACCCGCACGCGTATGGAGCCAGACGCGAGGCTGGCAACCCGGCCGTCGCGCTCGAGGGCAACGATCCGGCCCTCCCAGCCGCCGGAGCGGCTTCGCGCGCGGTCGCCCACCGCCCAGGGCCGCTCGGGATCTGCCGGTCCGGGCGCCTCGTCCGCCGGGTCAGCCCCGAGATCAGGCAGTCGAGCGACGCCGGCCTCGATCCGCTCCAATGCCTCGTCGAGGGCCGGTGCGGCGAGCTGGCCGCGCACCAACGTCGCCCGCAGCGCGTCGACCTCGACCCGGACGTTCGCCAGGAGGCGCTCGGCTTCCTCCCTGGCGGCCCGGATTCCCTCCTCGCGCTCCTGGCGCGCCCGCCGTCGCTCCTGATCGGCGAGCCGGAGGGCTTCGACGGCTCGAGCATCCGCGTCGCGCGCATTGGCCAGGGCGTCGGTGGTGGCCCCTTCGGTCTCCCGGATCTGCGCCAGCGTCGCCTCGAAGTCGCGTTGCGCATCGGTGAGTCTCGAGCGTGCGTCGTCGACGACGGCCGGCGGCAGCCCCAGGCGCTCGGCGATCGCGAACGCCTGCGAACCGCCCGGCAGCCCGATCGTCAGGCGGTACGTCGGGCTCAGCGTCTGGAGGTCGAATTCCACGGCGGCATTCGAGGCACCCGGTGTGGTATGAGCGTAGGCCTTCAACTCCGCGTAGTGCGTCGTGGCCGCGACCAGGGCCCCGGCGCGAATGAAGTGATCCAGGAGCGCCTGGGCCAGCGCGGAGCCTTCGGTCGGATCCGTGCCGGCGCCCAGTTCATCGAGCAGGACGAGCGTGCCGGGTCCCGCCGCCGCGACGATCCGAATGATCGAGCGCATGTGCCCGGAGAAGGTGGACAGGGACTGGGCAATCGACTGCTCGTCACCGATATCGGCGAATACGTCGGTCAGGACGGGGAGCCGGCTGCCCGGCGCCGCGGGAACGTGCAGGCCGGCCTGGTGCATGAGCACCAGGAGCCCGAGGGTGCGCAGGGTCACGGTCTTGCCGCCCGTATTCGGGCCCGTGACGACCAACGCGGTGAAGCCGTCGCCCAGATGGACATCGATCGGAACGACGCGACCGGTCAGGCCCGGGTGGCGGGCGGACAGGAGCACGATCTCCCGGCGGGTCGCGGTATCGGCCCGTGTCCCCTGGAGATCGGCGGCAAGGGCCGCCTTCGCTGCCCAGAAGTCGAACGTGGCGAGTGCCGTCAGGGTCTCGCGGAGCGGTTCGGCGTGCACGGCCACGAGCGCCGACAACACATCAAGGATTCGACCGACTTCCTCCGCCTCCGCCAGCATCGCCTCGCGCCACACGTTGCCGAGCTCGACGATGACCAGCGGCTCGATGAACAGCGTCTGGCCGGAACCTGATGAATCGTGGACGATGCCCTTGACCCGGCTCCGGGCGTCGGCGCGGACCGGCACCACGTAGCGCCCGTTCCGGAGCGTGACGATCGGCTCCTGCAGGGCGCTCCCGATCTCCGACGAGACGAGTGTGTCGAGGCGGCGGCGCAGCCGGTCATAGGCAATCCGCACGGCACCCCGAAGCGGTCCGAGTCTCGGTGAGGCGGTGTCGAGCAACTCGCCGGCCGGGTCGAAGGTGCGAGCGAACGTGGCCCGCAGCGAGGGCAGTGGATGGAGTTCCGCGGCCAGATCCCGAAGCAGCGGGCGCCGATCCTCTGCGAGCACGAGGCGAAGTCGCCCGGCCGCCTCGATGGTGTCGGACAGCTCGAGGAACTGGGCTGGCTCCAGGCGACCTCCCCGCGCGGCCCGATCGATCGCCGGCCCGATGTCGTGTGCCCCGCCGATTCCGACGCCGGGTCGTTCCTCGATCAGGGCGCGTGCCTGGTCCGTTTCATCGAGCGATCTCGCCACGATGATCGGCTCAGCGCTCGGCTCAAGGGATTCGGCCAGGCGGCGGCCGGGCCCAAAGGACGTGTGCTCGGCGAGGCGCTCACGGATGAGCGGGAATTCGAGCAGATCCTGGGATCGCTTGTCCATCATGCGGTCGGTCGGTTGGCCGTCAGCCGCGGTCCTGATACCGATGGGCTATCAGCGAGCGCAAGGCGCCAGGCAATCTGATCCCAGGGTGGCGGAGCGTAGCCGACGCCGACCCTCGGCGTCCGACGAATCGAGGCCGGGTCCGGTGGCGTGCCGGGCACGAGTCCGAGGCGGCCCCCGGCGGCGCACAGGTCAAGCCCGGTGAACGTCCGATCGATCTCGAATGCGGCGCACAGGCGTCCGGGCCCCGACGCCAGAGCATGATCCGGGATGCGGCCAACGCCAGGTCGATCGGGTCCGGTTGCACGACGGCCCGGATCAGGAGGTGCGCGACGGCCCCTGCGCTCGGAGGCGCGTACGGCCAGACTGGCCCGCATCGCCTCGATGCCGGCCATCGGCTCGACCGCCCGGATCAGCACCGCCGAGGCTTCGCCATCGGGACCCGTGACCACGTTGAGACAGTCGTGCATGCCGTAGACAAGGTACACGTAGGCGTGGCCGGGCGGACCGAACATCGGGGCCGTACGCGTGGTGCGTCCGGCGCGTGCATGGGACGCCCGGTCCTCGGGCCCGCCATACGCCTCGACCTCGACGATCCGACCGACGCGTTCCGGAGCGCCCGCCACCCGACGGACCACAACGGCCCCGAGCAAGGCTTCGGCGGCCGCCAGAGGACCGGAAGCGAGTCCTTCGCGCGCGAAGACCGGCGTGGGCCTCGCCCGGTCGGCCGGATCGGTCAGGAGGAGAAGATCGACGTGACATCCGAGGGGATGATCCCGCCGAAGAACATGAGCACGAACGGAACAATGGTGTGCCGCGTAATATCGGCCGTGACCGAGCCCTGGAACCCGTCGAAGATCTGGCGGACGAACGGGAATTCGTTGGGCTGTCCGATCTGCCCATAGATGGAGAAGAACGGATCCGTGATCAGGTAGAACGCAGCCAGGATCAACGCACCTTGCACCAGCCCGAGGATACCGCCGAGCAACTCATCCACGGCCGGGTACTTTGCGAACAGCGGGGTTGACTTGTAGAAGAACTGGAGCACGATCGTCGACGCCGCGGAGAACGCCACGAATACGGATCCGAACGCCAGCATGTGGTTGTACTGCGGGCTGTACTGCGTCCAGTTCGTGGCCAGGAAGTCTCCGAACGGGGCCCGAAGTTGGGCGGCGATCAGGAGCGACAGGATGAGCGAGGCGATCCCGAGCAGGCGTCGGAGGGTCCCCTGCATGAATCCGAGCACGAACAGCCCGAAGAAGATGAAGAACATGAGGAGATCGACACCTTTGATGCTGGTGATCGAGCCGATGATGTCCACTGGCCGTCGTTCTCCCCGCTGGTGCCGAGGTCGACGCTCATGTGAGCTCGGCAGGGCTCTTCCAGCGTAGCAGCGCCGTGACCGCCATCGCAAGCACGTTCACCGCTGCCGGCCGCCGTCGGATCAGGATCGGATCCGACCCCCGATGGCGGCGATGGCTGCCGTTACGGCCGCAGTTGCCGCATCGACCTCCGCATCCGCGAGCGTTCGCTCCGCCGCTCCGAAGATGAGGCGATACGCGAGGCTCCGTTCGCCCGCGTTGAGCGGCGGCCCGGCGTACACGTCAAAGAGCTCGATGGAACGAAGCAGCATGCCGGCACTTGTCCGGATGGCCGCTTCCACGTGACCGGAGGTCTCGTCCCCCGCCACGACGATGGCAAGATCCCGTTCGACACTCGGGAACCGGTTCGGGCTGACCGCACGCGGAACGCCGGGCACACCGCCCGATAGGCCGCGGATGGAGACTTCGACCAGGATCGATCCTTCAGCGCGCTCGTCCCAGGCCGCGGCGGCCGCCGGATGGATCTCCCCCACCACACCCGAGATCCCGACCTGACCCTCGGGATCTTGCGCGGTGACCGTTGCCGAGCGACCCGGATGCAGTGACCGCTCGGTGGAAAGTGGGGCGTAGACGGGATTCGCCAGACCCAGTGCATCGCTCAGGGCCTCGAGGACGCCCTTGGCGTCGTCGAGGTCGACGGGGCGTCGACTGCGATTCCAGGACGTCGGATCGAACGCCCCAGCCAGGACGATCCCCAGGCGCCACCACTCGTGTGACGTGTCCGCCACGCGCCCGTAACCCTTGCCGATCTCGAACAATGCGAGGTCGTCCCGACCGCGGCGTCGATTGAGGACCACCGTCGCCACCAGGCCACCCACGAGGTCCTGTCTCAGGACGGCGTGATCGGCCGACAACGGGTTCGTGACCCGGACGACACCGCCATCAATCGGTCCCTCTCCGTCCGCGGGTGCCGTCGGCGAGGTCCACGACCAGGCTGCGACGTGTTCTGGCGAGACCAGGGCATGGGTCACGATCTCGCGCAGGCCGACGCCCGCGAGCGTGTGGCGCACGAGGTCCCGCAGGCTCAGCGGCGACGCCCTGTACCGTGGCGAGGCCGTCGTTGGCAGCGTCGTCGGGATCCGGTCGTAGCCGTTGACGCGCGCCAGTTCCTCGATGATGTCCGCTTCGATGGCGATATCCCGGCGCCACGATGGAACGATCGCCTCCAGCGTCTCCCCGATGGCCGTGCTGACCGCGAGCGGCTTTGAGCCCGCCGCAACCGGGATGTGGACCTGTGCGTCATCACCGGCCGATGGCGTCACGACCGCGATTCCCACGCGGGCGAGCAGCTCGATCTGCGTGGCCGGCGGACTGTCCAAGCCCAGGATGCGCCCCACGCGAGCCGGCCGGAAGCGCACCCGATCCGCGACTGGTTCATCCGGCGCTGTGTCAATTCGGCCGCGCGCCACCCTGCCGCCCGCCCAACTGGCGAGCAGTTCGGCGGTTCGATCGGCGCCGATCCGGGCGAGTTGGAATTCCTGGCCCTTCTCGAATCGAAGGCTCGCCTCGGATCGAAGCCCATGCTGGAATGCCGTGCGCCGGATGCTCACCGGGTCGAAGATCGCCGACTCGACGATGACGTCGGTCGTCGCGCTCGATACCTCCGAGGCGGCACCGCCCATCACCCCGGCAATGGCCAGCGGGCCACGGTCGTCCGAGATCAGGAGGGTTTCGACGTCCAGGGCCCGCTCGACATGATCGAGGGTCACGAGTCGCTCGCCGGATCGCGCCTTGCGGACCACCACGTGGCCCCGGTCGACCTTCGCCCCGTCGAAGGTATGGATCGGCTTCCCGAGCTCGACCATGACGTAGTTCGAGGCGTCCACGACGTTGCTGATCGGCCGGACGCCGGCCGCAAGCAGACGCATCTGGATGGCATCCGAAGATGGCGCGACGCGGACGTTGTCGACCCATCGGCCCACGAACCGGGGGCAGAGCGCTGAATCGCTGATCTCCACGCTCAGGTGGTCCGTCACGGCGTCACCCGATTCGACCACCTCGATCGAAGGCATCCGGACCGGCCCACCGGTAAGCGCTGCAATCTCGCGGGCCAGGCCGAGGATGGACAGCGCGTCGCCCCGGTTGGGCTTGACGTCGATGTCGAATATCACGTCCCCGTACAGGTCGGCCAGGGAAGCACCAAGGGGCGTATCCGGGCCGAGGATGAGGATCCCGTCACCATCGGCCGTGAGATTCAGTTCGTCGCCCGAGCAAAGCATGCCGTTGCTGACGACGCCCATCTTCTCGGTCCGCTCGATCCGGCGACCGCCCGGCAGGATGGCTCCCGGCAGGGCTACCGGAATCCGCTGGCCTGGAGCAATGTTCGTGGCCCCGCACACGATGCTGAGTGGATCGCCGGACCCGAGCGTGACCGTCGTCAGTGACAGCCGATCGGCGTTCGGATGCCTGGCAACCGTCAGGAGCTCGCCGATGACGACGTTGTGCCAATCGGTCCCCCGCCGCTCGATGCCACGGACTTCCATGCCGAGCAGGGTGAGGCGCTCGGCGAGTGCCTCGGGGGCCAGGTCGATGTCAACGAATTCGCGCAGCCAGGACAGCGGGGCCTTCATGTGAACGGCTCCAGGAACCGGACGTCGTTTTCCATGAACAACCGGAGGTCGGAGATCCCGTGCTTGAGCATCGAGATCCGCTCCGGGCCCATGCCGAACGCAAACCCCTGGTAGCGCTCCGGGTCCAGGCCGCCGTACTGGAGCACGACCGGGTGGACCATGCCCGCTCCGAGGATGGTCATCCAGCCGCTCCGGCCGCACGCCGGGCAGCCCGGCCCGCCGCACACGAGGCATTCCACGTCGAACGCGACCGACGGCTCGGTGAACGGGTAATAGCCCGGACGGAACCGCGTCTTCTTGCCCCCGCCGAACATCGCCTGCGCGAATTCATCGAGCAGGCCCTTCATGTCGGCCAGGGTCACGCCCTCGTCGACCATCAGGCCCTCGACCTGGAAGAATTCGAAGCCGTGCGATGCGTCGACCGATTCGTAGCGGAAGCATCGCCCGGGAAGCAGTGCCCGGATCGGCGGCTTCATCGACTGCATCACCCGGATCTGACCCGGGGATGTGTGGGTCCGGAGCAGGCGGCCCGGGATATCGACGTACAGCGTGTCCCACAGGTCGCGCGCCGGGTGGTCCGGAGGGATGTTCAGCATCTGGAAATTGGTGAGGTCGTCCTCGATCTCGGGGCTCTCGTGGACCACGAATCCGAACTGTTCGAAGATCCGGGCGATCTGGGTCATCGCCTCGATGCTCGGGTGGAGCGAACCACGCCGCAGGGGCCGTCCCGGCAGGGTGACGTCGACCCCCTCGCGGGCGATCCGGGCCGACAACTCGGTCGCGCCGAGTTCGACGCGTCGCTCGGACAGGGCCGTCTCGATCGCGGTTCGGACGGCGTTGGCGATCGCGCCGACACGGGGACGATCATCCGGAGCCAGTGCTCCGATTCCGCGCAGGATTCCGGTCAATGCGCCCTTCTTGCCGAGCACTTCGACGTCGAGCGCTTCAAGGGCTCCGGTATCCGGGGCATCCGCGATCGCCGCGATCGTGCGCGTCTGGAGCAGTCCGAGGTCGCGGGTGATGTCGGCGAGGTCCACGATGGTGGTCGGCTCCGGCTTGCGGGATGCTGGTCGGGTCAGGTTGATGGTAGAGCGTCAGGGGCGGGTAATGACGAGCCCTCGATCGTCCGGGACGTCGAGGGCTCCGAGTCGGGATCGCCGAACGACGCTCAGGCGCCCTTGGCGACCTCGACGATCCGTCCAAACGTGGCTGCATCTCGCACGGCAAGATCGGCCAGGACCTTTCGATCCAGCTCGACGTTCGCCGCCTTGAGACCGGCGATGAACCGGCCATAGGCCATGCCGTTGGCTCGGACAGCCGCGTTGATCCGGATGATCCACAGCTCGCGGAAGTCGCGCTTGCGCTGCTTTCGGTCCCGGGTCGCGTACGCCAGGGCGTGCAGGAGGGCTTCGCGTGCCGGCTTGATCAGGCGCGAGCGCGTGCCCTTGCGACCCTCGGCCGCGTTCAGCAGACGCTTGTGCCGCTTGTGGGACGTTACGCCCCGCTTGACTCGTGCCATGAGGTCCTGGTGCTCCTAGAGGTACGGGAGCAGGCGCTTGACCCGCTTCGTCTGGATGTTGCTCAAGAGGGTCTTGCCCGCGTAGCGACGGGTACGACGTGACGACTTGATCTCGAGGTGGTGGCCGCGCCACGCGTTCACCCGGATCAGCTTGCCGCTGCCCGTAGCGCCAATGCGCTTCTGGGCCGTCTTGTGGCTCTTCATCTTCGGCACGGTGCCGTCACTCTCCCGTCGTTGCCGGCACTGGGGCCGGTGTTTCCGGCACGTCGACCGGTGTTGCCGGCTCGGCCGGTGGTTCCGGTTCCACCGCGGGTGGTGCCGGCTTCGTGGTTGTCTTCACGGCGCTCGCCACCGGTGCTGCCACCGGTTCGACGGGCGCTGCCACTGTTTCAATCGCCTCCGACGCAGGAGCGGGAGCTTCTGTATCGGCGATGCGGCCAGGCCTCACCGGAGCCTCGAACACCTTCGGCTTGTGGGTCGATGCCATCGTGATGAACATCGACTTGCCTTCCAGTACCGGCGTTCGCTCCGCGAGCCCATGATCCTTGACCAGGTCCACGAACTTGGTCAGGAGGTTTCGGCCCAACTCCGGGTGCGTGAGCTCACGACCTCGGAAACGAACCGTCACCTTGATGCGATCTCCGTCCGACAGGAATTCGATCGCTCGATGGACCTTGGTCTCGAAGTCGCCGATCCCGATCTTGGGAGACAGCCGCACTTCCTTGAATGTGACCGACCGCTGCCGGCGCTTCGCTTCC
>JANMPD010000135.1:0-17242 GCA_031369685.1 Chloroflexota bacterium
CGCTCGAGGTCGGCCGAGGCGCCGGGGATCGACGCGATCTGCGCGTCGAAGGCTGCGGTCGTCAGGCAGAAGCCAGGCGGGATCCGGAATCCGAGGCGGGCGAGCCGGTCAAGCGACGCCGCCTTGCCGCCGACATGTGCAACATCGCCCTGGATGACGCCCAGCCACGCGATCATCGACGACTCGGGACGCGGCACGGGTTCCTCCAGCGGCACGGGTTGTCCAGGCCAACGGCACGGACATGGAGACTCTATCTGGGAGTTCCTCCGGCCGTCGGCTCGACTCGGGACAGGGAAGGTCCCGCAGGCGTGCCAATGATGGTGCCGGAGCCGGGACTTGAACCCGGATGAGGTTGCCCGCACGGGAGTTTGAGAGCGTCTCCGGGGGTTCGCGGACGGTCGCAGGTGTTCGGTTTGTGCGCGAGAAGCGTTCTATTTCGGGTTCGGTGTACGCTGACGTTCGCGGGTGAAGCTGCCAGCCGTAAGGGGCTCTGACGACCTCCATGACGCCGCCGACAATCCTGAGCGTCGCGGGCAGGTTCGCACCGGATCTTCAGGCGATGGTGCTCGACCTCCTCTCGATCCTGGGGGGCCTCACGGTCGCCGCCGAGTGGTATGTCGATCCGATGGACCCCCGCGAGGCATGGCTCGTAGCCGACCACGGGCTGGTCCGGGTCTGGACGACGCCGGGTGGCCCGCGCCGAGCGGCCCGGGCTGAGCTCGTGACGACGCCGTGGTCACTCGTTCGGAACCCGGTTCTGACGATGGAGGCGACGAAGGTCATGGACGGGTGGGTGGTGTCCGCGCAGGTCGAGCTCGAGTATCCGGAGCTCACGACAGGGACCATCACCAACCGCCACTTTGTGGAGGAGCTGGCCCGGTTTGGACGGGAGCTGTCGAGGCGGGCACACGGTCGATGACGCGGGCCAGGCGGTCCGCTCTGTGGCCCGCCACCCGCCGGGCACCGCCTCTAGCCGACCATGACCGGCTCGATCGCCGGCACCTCGACGTGGGCGCCCTTGTCGACCGGGCGGTAGATGATGGCGTACCCCTGCACCGCGAGGTCGATGATGTGACCGGGATGGCGCGAGTGGGCGGGCGCGAGGTACCGGGTCGGGGCGGCTCCCCAGTCAGGATCACGTTCGATCGCGACGAGCGCAGCCTCGAGTCTCCGGCGTTGGGCCGCTGGCGCAGCCAGGAGGGCGTCCCGTGCCTGGAAGCTCAGGATTAGCTCAGCGGCGACGCAACACCTCGCTCAGGCTGACCTTGTCGCCCTTCGCGATCTGAGCATGGCCCTGGTCGATTCGCTCGTTGAATCCGGGCTGCGCTTCCATGTGCTCCCAGACGGCGGCGCTGAGCGACTTCGAGTCTGGTGCGGTCGGCGAAACGCGGACCTGCCTGGTCGTGTCAGGGTGATGGCTACGGCTCATATGTCCCTCTCGAGCCCCGGCGTGGTGACCCCAGCAACATCGCTGGCAAGGCCAGCGGCCGCAAGCGTCCGAAAGGTCCCACGTCCGGTGCCGGATGGTACCACTTGGGTTATAGCCCTGATCCCTCCACCTACACCGCTCGCTCGACGCGCGCTCGCGGCGGGCCTAGAGCTTGCAGCCCACGTTGAAGCCGGACACCCGGACAGGGAGATGGGGCCACTGGCTACCCTGACGCTGTGGATGTTCGAGTCGACAGCGGAGGATCCTGGTCAGAGGCCGGACCATCGCGCTGACGAGCACGCAGACTGCGCAAGGACGCGGATGACCTCACGGCCGCCGCTCGAGCACCTTCAGGGCGGCCTGAATGGTCGTCTCGACCACGAGCCGGGCCCTGATGTTCTGAAGCGTCCCCGGACCGTTGAGGGGGCGATCCCGAGCCACTCGGCGGCTATCTTCATGCTCCCGGTCGCGGCGTAGGCCATGAGGACCTGGCGCTGTCGCGCCGTGAGCTGCGCCGACGGCTCGATCACACTCACCGAGGCCAATCCTCGGGCTGTCACTTGACCAGCGCTACAAGAGCAACGACGAGGGCGGCTGCCGCGATCAACATGGCGAGGCGACTCAGCCCTCGGATCTCGGCTGTCAGGGACCGGATGCTCGCCGTCAGGTCGATCATCTCCCGCGCCTGCCGATCCACCGCGCGGCGGTTGATCTCATCCAGGTATGCGCCCGCCGCATAGCTCGTGGTCTGTCCGAGGTTACCGTGCAGGATCTCCTGCAAATCTTCGTCGGACATGTCGAGCGGGTTCGGCACGGCGCATGCTCCTTCCAAGAGGTCGCAGCTTCTAGATCGATCATAGATTGGCCCCGCCGGCCTGGTGGCTCGACGGGGCCGTGGATGGGCGGTGGGGTCGGTCGCGCTCACCGGCTGATCGCAGAGCTTCGGGTATTTGCTCACTAACGTAAGCGCCGCGGCGACGACTTCTTCGAGGATCGGGGCGCGAGCACGATCCACGGCTCGCCTCCTGCGCAAACCCCTATTGGGGTAGCGGAAGCGCTCGAGCATCCAAAAACCATCCGGGTACATGCGCCCTGACGTCGCAGGAAGTCGTTCGTCCAGTAGCAAGAGCTGATCCGGGCGCATCCAATCGTTGTTGCGCCCCAAATCGCCGTAGATCTGAGGGCTACACTGTCGGAGATGGACAGCCCGACCAGCCCCAGAATGGCGCCCGTACTTGTCCGAACATATCCTGACGATGAAGCGTTCGCTGACGACGCGACGAAATTGGCGGCGCGCGGCTACCGAGTGGCCGCGCGATCGTCAGAGCGCCGTGGCTTGTCAGTTGCCGGGGTGGTCTGGTTGGCCGTAGCGATGCTTCTCGTGATCCTCGGCCTGTTCAACGTGCTGCTTTGGATCGGGGCGATTCTGTTCGGACTCCTGGCATCGACCGGGCGGCGGCGCGAGTTGAAAGTTACTTATCAGCAGGTCTAAGTGCACGACGATCAGTCGGGCAGCGGTGCCTCTTTCTCGCATTTCAGAAATCGTCCGCCAGCCCTGCCGTTGTGGGCCGCGGGCGGGCGGGTGACCGATTGGCGAGGCTCTTATGGGGCCGGGCGAAGGAGACTTAGAGGAACTGCACGCGCAGTCGCTTCCGCGCCGTTGGCGATCTTCTTCGAGAAGCCAATTCGTCGGCGAGTGAACCAGTTTGTCGCTCTCATCCATCCTGCGCTCGCGGGAGTCGAGGTTCGAATGCTTGGCCCCGTGAGGTTGCTCGCTACCGTGTTTGAGGGTGTCCCCGGGTCCGCGGCCGGCCGTCGACGCGCCGTTCGTGATTGAATGGTGCCCGACGGCGGGCCGTCTATCCGCCCCATTCACACTTGAAGCTGCCAGTTTGGCTGCCACGGACCGGGAGTTCTTAATGGACGTGTTCGACAAGGCGGGCAGGGCGGTTGGCGACGCGATCGCCAAGGCTCGTGAGCGAGAGCGCGTCCGGCTGGAGGATCGCGTCGGGCAGCTCGATCGACTTGAGGAGGCCGCCCGGACGATGGTGGTCGAAGGGAAGCGGCGAGCCGGCTACACCTGGGACCTACCAGTAGAGGAGTCTCGGCACACGATGATCGCGGCCGCGGCTACGATCAATGACGCCGCGCTCACCAGCGCCGTCGACGCTCTGGTCGGGATCGACATTCCCATAGGGGAGGCGCAAGTCTCACCGGTCGCCGAGCTCGATCGGTGCTTCCGCGCCGTGGTCGTGCGCCTCGCGGCGATCCGGCGTGAGACTCTGGCTGACGAGGACTGAGGAGGAGGATCGGGTGCCGAACGAAGCCGATCTCCCCAGCCCGGGCGCAGATCGGTATCGACTACGGCTACGACATGGCTCACTGTGGGATTGGGAGCCCCATCGACGTTGACGGCTCCTTCTGGGATTCCGTCGACAAGCCTCCGACCCAGTGGTCTTTGATGGCCAGCCCGCGACCTTCAGGCTCATCTCGAATACGGAGGCGACCTTCACCGCGCCGAGTGGCGGCGTGTTGCGCCCCGTTCGGCACACCGAGGCGAAGGAGTTCTTCTTCTGTTTCTGACGTGTCAGGTCGGCTCGACCGAAGCGTCGCGAGAGGTAGCCGACCGAGGCGACTTCGAGCAACGTGGTGAGCTCGCTGTGAAGCAGTTCGGGCGCCGCCTCGAGTTCCAGGCCGCGTTCGCTCGCTGACGCTGGCAGCTACGGGCCGTCCTTCCCGGATCCCCGACGCGGTGGCGTGGTATCTGCGAGCGACCCGCCGGCTGTCCTGGGGGATCCTAGGCGGCGCGTGACGGGGCTCGATTGGAAGTCCGAGTCGTGGACTGCTAGGCCATTAGCTCGACGGGCAACCCCAGCGCGGTCCAGAAGTCGATCTCGCGGACGACGGGGATGCCATACTCGATAGCCCGCTTCTGGTTGCCCGACTCGCCGGAGTCGTCGCAGTCGACCAGCAGCCTGACGGCCCTCGTGACCCGCGGGTGAACGTTCATGCCTGCCTTGCGGGCGAGCTCCTCAGAGGTCTCACGGTCGAGCTTCTCGCCACCGATCCCGTAACGGCTGTCGCCCGTGAACGCGATCAACTGACCGACTCACGGATGATCGCTGGCGGGTGCCGGCATCGGATTGGGCGGACCCGGAGGGCGACCCAGGAGCCTGTCGGGCGACGCCACGTACAACGTGATGCCGAACTCGGCCCACGATCCATCAGCCTGCTGCCAGCCACCGCTGACGTCAGCCCGGACAACGGGTATGAAGCCTTCAGCGCGGCACCATTCCATGACGGGGCGGTAACGCACGGCGTCTGGTCTCGGGAGGTAGCCACACGTCCGCCCGGCAATCTGCACCGCAATCGCGCTCGGGTCGTACTTGTTGTCAGGCTCCCAGACGAGCGCCGCGTCGATGACGTCCTGGTGGCCCTCCGGCCGGCGACCAACGGCGGCCTCGATCGCGGCGCGGTAGTTCGACTCGCCGACGATGTCGAGCGAAGGGCCCTGGATCACATGCTGGTATTCGGCGGGCAGCGTCTCCGACCTCAAATCGTGTCGCTGCCGCACCTTTGTAGTTACCGGTGTCCCGCCGAAGACTCGTCGCAGGAAGCCCATGCGTGCTCCTGATCAGTCCCGAACCCAGCCGCCGATCGCGGCGGCGTCCAAACGGCGCTGCTCCGGGGTGAGCGGGTCGTCCTTCGACTTGGGCCCACGCGGCACGCTGACGTACTCGTGGAGCGTCACGGGCCGCATCCCGAGCAGGTTATCGGGGGCGGGTCGACCCGCGGCCTCGTACCACGCTCGGGTCGGCCAGCCGCAGAAGTAGTGGACCCACCAGCCGCGCTCGATGTCGTGCGTGTAGCCCGATGGCGGGCACGTGCAGAAGCGAACGGCGACCTCACGCCCGCAGACCTTGTGAACGGTGACGCGGTGCGCTCGAGCGGTGCATACGCCGGTCGGATACTCGCAGCTTCCCGGATGATCGAGGAACGTGGCAGGCCCAGAGACGTATGCCGGCGCGTCCGAGCAGTCGCACCAGGAGCTAGCGTTGTCGCTGCTCGGTCGAGCAGAGGTGGTCCCCACAGCGGCATGCTAACGGACGGGACCAAGCGTGTGAGGAGCCGGGAATGCCGCTGAACTTCTGCGCGATCGACTTCGAGACCGCGAACTTCGCACGTGGGAGCCCTTGCGCTGTGGGGCTCGTGCGGGTCGAGGGTGGGGTTGTCGTCGAGACGAGCCGGCTGCTCATGCGGCCGCCAGAGGGCCTCGACTGGTTCGACGACTTCAACATCGAGCTGCACGGCATAACCCCGGCGATGGTTCAGCACGAGCCTAGGTTCGCCGCTCGCCTGCCCGAGATCCTTGCGTTCGCCCGCGGGCTTCCACTCGTCGCCCACAACGCGGCCTTCGATCTGGGCGTCATCCGAGACGCTTGCGACGAGAGCGGAGTCGAATGGCCCACGGTGACCTACGCCTGCACGCTCGTCCTGTCGCGCCGGACCTACGACCTGCTCAGCTACTCCCTGCCCTGGGCCGCCGCGGCCGCGGGCTTCACTCTCGTCCAGCATCACGAACCCGAGGCGGACGCTCTCGCCTCGGCGCACATCCTCGTGGCCATCGCGGCTGCCAGGTCGGTGGACGACCTGCCGGCGCTGTTGGCGTCGACCTACTGCGTCCTCGGCCATCTTGGACCTGACGGCTGGAACGGCTGCACTCATCTCAGCCGCGCGGAGGCAATCCCCAGCGCCAACCCGAACGCCGACCCCGCGCACCCCTTCTATGGCCGTGAGATGGTCTTCACAGGTGCCCTGTCGTCGATGGTCCGGGGGCGTGCCTGGGAACTCGTTGCCGAACTCGGCGGACAGCCAGCTGATGGCGTGACGAGGCACACAAACTTCCTCGTGATCGGCTACCAGGATGCCCGGAAGCTCCGGCCCGGGGAGGAGCTGTCGGCGAAGGCCCGGAAAGCACGCGACCTCAGAGCGGGCGGACAGGCGATCGAGATCATGCCCGAGGTCGACTTCGTTCAGCTTCTGTCGTTGTGATGAGCCGACGACGTGCCCTCAGGCCTTCTGCGCGGCCAGGACCCTGAGGCGGGGCGGCAACCCGATCGCGTCGACCATCTCCTCGAAGGGATCTCGCACCTGGTTGCCGTCGAAGACGACCCGGATCTCCCGGAGGAGTTCGCCAGACGGCGGGTCGCCGGCTATTTCGCCCTGATCGGGTTTGTGGCCCTCATGCAGCTCATGGCCTGGATTCGGGTTAGGCCGCACTCACTCGTGGTGACGGAAGGAGTCGGCTGGCCGCATACAGCGGGATCGCGGGTCCGGGACCGGAGCCGGAGCAGCCCGACGGCGATGCTCAGGCTTCGCTCGATCGCACGGCCTGCGCGTACCGGATCAAGTCCCTCTGGAGCGAGATCAAGTGGCTCAGATCGGACATCACCACGGCTTGGGTGATGGCCTGTCTACCGCCGGTTCGGTCCATCTCGGCCAGGACTCCCACGAGCCACTCGAAGTCTGTATACGAGGGGACACCGAAACGCGATTCGGCACGCGTCTTGAACACGAACGGAGCGATCCACCACCAGGTGATCTGGGGCGAAACAGAGTCGGACTGCCAGAGCAGCGCGGCGTCCCGATGACCGGCTCGAGCGAGGGTTGCGAAGTTGGCCCAGAAGTCACCGAGCCCGAGGACGGCAGCCTCCGGGACATCCGCCGGGTCGTCGTGGTCGCGGAGCGCGATCGTCACGTCGAGCCCATATCGCTGCATCGACTCGCTGTACGCATCCCGTCGAAAGGCATCCATCTGTTCGATCGCGCCTGTCCGGGCCTGCATACGGAGCTGCCGCCAGATCGCGAGCAGCGACACCATCGTGACGATGCCGCTGAGCGTCGCCCAGAACCACTCCGATCCCGGCCCGATGAACGACATCCCGTCGGTATTGATGAGCGTCACGTCTGCACCCTCCGTCCTGCTGCCACGATGAACGGGACGATACGAGGGCGGGGGTGGCCGGGCAAGAGGGATCTGCCCGCGTTCGGCCCGGACCGCCGGCCGCATGACGCGGGGACGGCCTCCGGTTAGCCCCGGGGGCCGTCGCGCTTGTCCGGGAATGTACGCCAATGTTCGGGACCGCGAAGATGCCACGAAGGTGCCAATGATGGTGCCGGAGCCGGGACTTGAACCCGGATGAGGTTGCCCCCAACGGTGTTTGAGAGCCTCTCCGGGGGTCCGCAGACGGCTGTAGACGTTCCGTTTGTGCGGCGGAGGGGCCTGATCCCGGCTTGGTTGTGTGTCGGTGTCCGTATGCGAAGGTGCCAGCGAAGGTGCCAGACGTTGACTCGGGCGGTCGGCCCGACTACCACTCTATTTCTTGGGGACGCTCTCGGACCTTTTGGTCGTCGTCGGTCTCGTTTCAGTCGTCCGTGGCGGGGGTTCGCCACTTCGCGTGTCTTTCGATGGCGCAATAGGCGGCAGTTTCGGTGTGTTGGCCAACAGTCTTCTCCTTTGGACGAGTGTCGAACGGCCGGAACAGGTCCCTTAGTGATTGACCATCTTCGGGAGGTTCTTTGCCTGAGCGATCCAATTCTCGACGACTTCTCGGGATGGGACGCGGCGGATCGTGTTCGGTCGAGCGGCGTCCAGCTCGGCGAAGGTCTGGGCGAGGTTCGCGGCGTTGCGCTGGGCCAACTCGGCGGGTGAGCCGACCCCGGCGGCCTCGAGGAGATCCGAGTACTCGGATCCGACGCCGTCGATTCGCATCAGGTCGACGTGGTTGGTCCACTCGAGGATGAGCTTGCCGCTGATCCCCGTTACGGAGGCGAGCTTGTCGCGGCCAGCCGACGTGGCGCCTGCCATCAGCATGTCGTCCGTCGTACTGATGCCAGCTTCCCGCAGCTTGGCGCCATACGCTTGGCCGATGCCCTCGACATCTTCGATCCGGAAGCGAGTGTCTCGACCAGGACGAATCGGTGGCTTGTCGTCGGCCGTCACGTGAGTGCCCCAACGCCGACCATGACCATAATGCAGACGACTGCCAGCAGCAGCAGTCCGAGTGCTCGGATTACCCAATCGCCCTTGGCCCGCAAGAAGTCTTCATTGAGCTTACGAACGGCGACGAACGCCGGCACGAGGTCACGCTCCAAGGCATCGGTCGCGAAGTCGATCCGCTCCGCGACCTGGTCAACGCCGGGACCGTTCGAGAACCCCCCGATGCGCGGCCTTACCGCAAGCAGGAGGCAGATCAGCGCCCCGATCAAGGCTAAGAAGGTCGCGATCGCCACCAACCCTTGGACGCAGTTTCCAACCGCCACTCTAGGGGCGATCAGGGCCGCCACGGCCGCGACGCCGGCAAAGATGGCCATTGCCTTCGTGTCGAGGCCTTCCGCTGCAGAAACCTGTAGGTCGACCTGCCGACGGACCTCCTCGATGATGACCTGGGCCGAGGTCTTAGCTGAACTGGTCATGTCACGGATCTTACGCGGTGCTGGAGGCCACGACCCTTCCGGTCGCGTGCCAACGCTCTTTGCCATGACCGCCCAGCGGAGCCGGGGCGATCTAGAGTGACGATCGATGACAAGCTGCGGCTCACGCTCCGCACGGCACGTAGGCCCGACGCTGATCGGAATTGCGAGGCGACCGTCGTCTATGCTGCGGTTCACGAACCCAGAGGCGTGGAGGGTCGTGGTGCTTCGTCGTGAACCTAGGTTGTTGGACCGCGAGGGGACGCTGTCAGGGCCAACTCATGCGGTGTTTGGCGTATACGGCGGCGTCGTGGCCGAGCACAGCGGGCGCAAACTCCACCATTACCCAGGCCAATACAAAGGGTATGGGCGACAGTTCTACCTGTTCGACAAGAAGTTCTACTCAACGGACCTCGATCTTTCGCACGGCGACGTCCTCGCCTTACTGCTGGAGGCGGAGAACAAGGTCCATCTGAAAGTGGCTCGTGCGAAGGCGCTCATTGAACAGGTCAAGGTCATCGAATCGCCGCGTCGGAAGTCGATCCCGGACGACGTCAAGGTGCTTGTCTGGCAGCGAGACAAGGGTGTGTGCGTCAACTGCGGTAGCAACCGCAATCTGGAGTTCGATCACATCATCCCGGTCGTCATGGGCGGGGCCGACACGGCGCGAAACCTGCAGCTCCTGTGCGAGACGTGTAATCGGTCGAAAGGCGGGCATCTGGTCTGACTAATCATGTCGTCCCTTTCCTCTCGCCCGGCAGGATGGGCGGCCTAATCTGTAATGGGGACGCTGAGGGTCAATGGTGATGGGCTCGCCGCACCCAACACGAGGTTCGGAGAAGAGCTGCAAGAGCCTCTGGGAAGGGCTCGGGTCCCTGGTCCGAGGAGGGCACCTCGACGCCAAGCTCTACTGGGACTCCGTCGGCAACTTCTGCCAGCGTTCGTGGGTGACCTTGGAGCCGTTCATACAGCAGCAACGAGCCGAAGTGGACCCCCAGATCGGCGAGCACTTTGAGTGGCTGGCCGAGAAGATGGATTCGCTGGACCGTCTGTCGGGCAGCGTGACGGTCATTGACCAGGCTTTTGTTGCGAATCATCGTGTCGCAGAGATCGCGGGTCTCGAGGAGCGGCTCCAGGTCGAGGAGTCGCTCCGGAGCGTCTCCGCCGCGTCGTCCGAGACTTCTAGGTTCGCGCCGGCTGCGGCTCCCTCGCCGGCCGCCGTGACGGAGAGCTAGCCCCGGTCGCCCGCCGCTCCTATGGTCGGACGAGCCGAGATCGAGGGCGATGGAACCCTTGGGATGTCACTGTCACACGTCCTCGATAGGAATGGGCTTGGGGAACGAGTCCGCATCGCCCTTGATGGCGTTGCATACCGTGCAAGCCGTCTTTCCGTTCTCAAGTGACGTCGGGCCGACCGGATAGTGGATCACGTGATCCACGTTCGCCCTATCTGGATGGTCGTCCGGGAGGTCGTTCGACACTCTCTTGCCGCAGTACTGGCAGGTGTAGTTGTCGCGCTCAAGGATCTGACGGCGTAGCGCGCCCTTGAAGAACCGGTCGGAGGGAACGGTCGGCGGATGCCATCGCGCGTCGCAGCCGCGAACGCGACAGCCGCCCTCGCTCGCCCCGTGCGCGCACCGCCCCACCTGCGGTTCAAGGTCATCCCAGAATGTGGCAACGGCCGCCTCCCGAGCCGCTGCACGTTCCTGGTGGAACACCGGTAGGTCCATTTCGGTTACGTTCCGCGGTAGCGCATTCCAGCGGCGGTTGACCTCTTGGACGGCCGCAATCTGGCTTTGCGCGACCGCCTCCCGAACCCACGCCTGGTCGGCGAACAGGCACAGACAGGCAATCCTCGCGTCGTGATCCACCTCGTTCCAAATCGCCTGAGAGACGAATGGATCGTTGAAATCAGCGCCTGGCATTCCCTGCTCCGGACGTCGCTGGCATTCCTGTACGGCTGGAATCAACCAATAGCATAGGCTCGGTCGCTCGGTGATCGGCTGCAGCTCGTCGCTCGGCAATTCGCCTGCTTGGAAACCACCCCGGTCGCGTGCCAACACTCTTGGCCGTCACCGCCCAGCGGAGCCGGGGCGGTCCAGGTTGCCACCAGACGATGACCTGCGGCTTACGCCCCGCACACTGCCCCGACGCCAATTGGCCGATTGGAGTTGTCATCGCGGGAGGCTGTGGCGCATGATCGAGGTGAGGCGCCCGTTGGCACCATGCCTCGGGCATATGGCCTCGGTAGTGGAGGGAGGTATCCGTGATGTTGCCTAGGTGGGTCTACGGCCTGGCGGTTGGGGCGCTCGCGCTCTTCGTCGCGAACTGGGCGCTCGGCAATTTGTCGGACTTCATCGCTTCGTTCACTGCTGCCGTCGGTCTTACGTCCACCGTGATCGGCTTCATCAGCACGGCGGCTGGTCTCGGTTCGATCACAATCTCCGCAGCGAAGAATGGTCAGGGGATCGCCGGACTCACGACGCAGGAGGTAGCCGGAGGCGCGTCGTTGGCCGTTGTGGGGGCACTGCTTCTCGCTCTCTAGGTGTCGGCGACAATGTGAGCGGTACGGCCGGGGCTCGCGGACGTTCCTCCAGGGCGATCGCCGGGTATGTCAAGGCCTCGATCGCGGCCTCGCCGTACCGGTAATCGTCACGTCGCCAATCCGTTTGGAACGCACATCCCGATCAATATGGCGGCCCGCGCCTGATCAAGCTCAAAGTGGCACCGCTGCAACCGGTGACATACGCGACATGGGGCTCCGGAGATAGGGCGGCCTGGTCCAGTGCGAGTTCGGTTGCCACTTGACCTGTCGCCAAGGACAACTCGTACTGGGGCTGCACGACGGGTGGTTTGATCTCGTTCCACTGGAGGAACGCGACCCCGAGGTCGCAACCTGTGCCGTCATTCTGTGCCCGGATAACCAACTGGCCCGAGTCAGGGACCGTGAACTCAGTCGTCTCGGCCTGATCTCCGCCAGCAAGATGCATGTCGAATAGGTGGGTGGCACCGACCTTCTCGGCATCCGGGCCAACCTGTGTCCACTCCCCGATCTGCGAGACCTTCCCTGAAAAGGTCGTGGCATTCAGGTTGAAATGCGCTTCACAGTCGGATCGCGTTACGACTTGCCAACTCACCCAGCCCTTGAAGGGAACGCCGGACATGTACCAATCGCCCGTCAGGGCCGGCTGAACGGCGTCTGGATGGGCGCCATCAAGTTCCTTTGCAGCCGGCGCGTCGTAGGCCGCTGCGCAGAATTCACCTCGTAGCGTTGGTTCGACCAGGGCGCACGGATGCTCGCTCGTATACGGAAACGCGGTCTCTCCCTTACTGCCCTGGGCCGCCATCCAGCAAAGGCTCGACGGTCCCGAGCCTGCCCACGAGGCGACACCATCCAACGGCCGTTGAAGCGGACCGCCGCTACCCTCGAGGAGGATGCCGAAGACGATGTGGTCGGTCTCAACAGAGGGCTTCGTCACCGTGTCAATGACCCTAAGCGATATGGCTGTCTTGCTCGCGGAGGGTGCCGGGGAACCTACGATGCATGACCCAAGGAGAATCGAGGCAATGCCTAGGGCGACACCAAGTCGAGCTTGGGAGCGACGCAGCGGATGACGATCTCCTGTAGCTCTCCGAGATGCCATCGCCACCTTTCTTCCGCCTCCCAATTCCTTGTCCGGTGCGGCACCCGCTGGCCGCACCTGAGCAGATCTGCACTCTCGTTCGCGTCTAGACCAACTTCCGCTTTCCCCGCCTTCAGGTTCCGCTCAACGCGGCTCCGAATACCCGCTCGAGTTGACCGATCAAGAACAACGCGATGGCCATTCGCACAATGGTCATGATGAAGTTGATCGGCATGAACCGACTCCGGAGGCGCGCGCCCCACTCGTCTCGGACAAACGAATACGCCACATATGCTTGAACTCCGAAGGACCCCACGGCATAGGCGATGTAGGCGGTATCTTCTGAGCCTGTCAATCCCCAGAAGTACTTCGCGAGGAACGGCCCCAGCGTCTCGCGAGTCAAGTTGACAGTGAGGACGAACATCACAAGCGCTGCAATCACGATGATGACCTTGACCCAATTTGCGGCTTCGGCCTTGAGCCACGTGACTTGACTTGAGTTCACGACACCGCCCTTGGTGCGAATTGGCCTAGACGACTTCTGCCAAGTTCATGCCCGACGGGGCGAACCTAGGTTCACATCGCTCCAGATCGTGACAGCTGCGTGCAGATCGATCTCGCCACGTGCCGCGGACGCGCCTACTGTATAGGTGTACTACCCGGTGGGCATGGGATCTGGACTTGGAGGGCGCGATGAACCGCCATCTAACACTATGGGCGGTCTACCACCATTGGCGCCTGTGGTTCGTGGTCCTCACATGCGCGGCGCTCCTGCTGTACCCATCAACCGCTATTCGAGTCCACGCAGCGCAGCCCGTTACGGGTTCGTGGACGCAGCTGTGGGCGGGCATCGGCGATGAGCCGGATTTCGTACTGACTGTCGATCCCTTTAGCCCGAGCACCCTGTACGTTGGTACGCACGGGACCGGCGTGTTCAAGAGTCTCGACGGAGGATCAACCTGGGCGCCGATCAATAGCGGATTTGGCGTCAAGACGCAGGGTTATGTCACAAGCGTCGTCGTCGATCCTACAAACTCGTCGACCGTCTACGCGGGCATCGTCGCAAACGAAATCGGACGGGCAGAGATAGGGACTGGGCTCTTCAAGAGTACGAACGGTGGGGCGTCTTGGGCCGCCGCCAACACCGGGATCGTCGACGTCGGCTTCTCGGGACCTCCGGCCGATGTGCAGAGCATCGCAATCGATCCATCCAGTCCCAATCGCCTCTGGGCGGCACTCCAGTGGGGATGTGGCTCGATCTACTGGTCAGTGGACGCAGCCGCCTCCTGGACGAGAGGTGTTGGATTGCCTTGCGACGAGGGCGTCGTTCGGTTGAGCCCCTCCGACCCGCAAGGGCTATATACACGGGCGTATGGCGGCATCTACCCGAGTGCTGACGGCGGCAGGAATTGGCTCGGCGCCGTGTCCTCATTCGGGGCGTGCTGTGTGGCCTACTACGGTTTGGCGATCGATCCGCTCGACCGCCTCACGATGATTGCGAATGACGCGGACGGCGTCTACCGGTCCGCAGATGGAGGGTTGACCTGGTCGCTCAGCCTGGCGCTGCCTGACGTCTACAAGGCCCTGACGTTTGATCCGGTTCGGGCACACACGATTTACGCTGGGCGAAACACGGACGGGACGGCGCAAGTGGAGGTCAGCACCGACGGTGGCGTAACTTGGGCGGATATTAGCAATGGTCTGCCAGCGGTCGGCGTGAAGAACCTCACGGTGGCAGCGAACGCGCCAAACCGGATTTACGCCACTACAAATCATGGCGTCTACGTCTACGGTCTCGCACCAGCCTTCCAATACGCATTCGGCGGGTTCCGCCCGCCCGTCGATGCCATGCCCGTCGTCAACACGGTCAAGGCGGGGTCGGCGGTCCCGGTGAAGTTCACACTGGGTGGCGATCAAGGGCTCGGCATCTTTGCCGACGGATACCCGAAGTCACAACAGATGCCGTGCGGTTCCAACAGCATCTTCGACGGTATCGAGCAGACTGCCTCGGCAGGTTCGATGACCCTTTCGTATGACACATCGACCCAGGAATATACGTATGTCTGGAAAACGGACAAGGCTTGGGCCAAGTCGTGTCAGCAGCTAGTGCTCTCGTTCGCGGATGGCTCCGTGGCCCGTGCGAACTTCAGCATGAAGTAGGTCTCGCCCAGACTCGGATGATGTGAAGTTCCCGGACCATCCGAGAGTGGGCGGATCTTCTAGGGCGCTCGCCTCGGGCAAGCATGTCACGCAGTTCAGATGCTCAGTTTGCTAGACACGGCCGAGTAACGCCAAGGATCGCCGCTTGAGGTCGATGGCGAAGGTACGGACCCGGGCTTCTCCTGGGCCGATCCCTCTGAGGAGTCTTGACATCCCTAGTGGGCCGGCGGGAGTCGGCTTAAGGGTTTCCACCCTTGCTCCGCGGCCAAGGGATGAGGCAGACTCTCGGAGTGATCATCAGGACGGGCAAGGCAATACTCATAGGGCTCGCCCTCGGCTTGGCGGTCGTCGCATGCGGCGGCGGTCCTCCGGTGATTGACACTTGGCCGATTGGCGAGCTGACGTATGACTGCGACCGCGGTTCGTGCGAGGCGATGATCGAAGCGGCCAGGAGTGGTCTCGATCACCGCGATCCCGGTCATGCTGACGTGACCAATGTGGAGATCCATAAGCTTGGGCAGGAGGTCGACGCTCAGGGCCGGCCGATCCTCACGACGATGAGCGGAGGGCCTCCACGGGTCGCCCTGTTTGAACTCGAAGACGGAAGCCGGCGAGCCATCGGCGTCGGGTACCCCGGCGTGAGTCAGACCTTGGTGGTGTTCGACGGCCATTGAGGGATTCTGACGCGGGTGTCCTGCACTGCGCGCTCATAACGCATTCCGATTGGCAGAGTCGATACGTCGCTCATGGTGCCCTGAGCCTGTCAGGTTGGGCCGCAACATCAACCTGGGCGGAGCGTCTTCGCCTTGGCTACCTCGAACTCCTCCGCCGTGAGTGCCCCGTCGCTCCTTAGGTCCGCGAGGGCTCGGAGCTCCTCGGCCAGCGTACTACCATCATTCGCCCGGCCCTGACCTACGAAGTAGCTCGTGATCGAGCCGGTGATCCCGGCGAACAGGCCGATCCCGAGCAACATCAGCACCATCGCCGCGAGCCGACCTTCAGGGGTAACCGGGTAGGTGTCGCCATACCCAACAGTGGTGGCGTGACGATGCCCCACCACAGCGCGTCGAATGGCGAATCCATGAGCTTGTTGACGCCGTGCTCAGCGAAATAGACGAAGGTCGAGGTGATCGCCATGACCGAGAGCCAGGACACGAGCAGCCAGGCGAAGCCTCGGTGGCGTGCGACCCCCTGGAGGTGGAGCGCCGCGCGGTAGAAGCCGGCGAAGGCCCGAACCAGGCGAAAGAGCCGGAGCAGTCGCAGCACTCGCAAGGCGCGAACCGGGGGTATCAGTGCGAGGGCGTCGATGAAATGACTTCGGAGGTACTGCGCGCGATCGTGCGCGGCGTAGAGCCGACTCGTGAACTCCGCGATGAATACGCCCGTCAGGGCTAGCTCAGCGACTTCGAGTGTCGGGACCGCTCCGGGTCCGACCTGATCAATAAGGAAACCGAGCGCGACCCAGACAAGGGCCAACCCACCCATCGTGAGTTCCCAGGCAACCTCATGCCGCGAGACGAATTCGGAGTAGGCCATGCGAGTCACGGAATTGGTGCCCCCCTCTGAAGCGCGGTCAAGTGAACGGAATCAGTTCGGTCACGGATCGCGCCGACGCCGGCTTTGGGAGGCTTCCGGCTCGTTGGTCATGGCACGTCATTTGCTCACTCCGTGCCAGGTTGGTTCAGGGGGTTCCCTCACGAGCTCGGCTTCGCAATCCGCGACGGTGCCAAGGTGAAGGACCACTCCGATGGACCCCACGTCGCCGCGGCCGCGATCCCATCCTCCGGTCAACGTGGCCCGGCAGGCTGTGACCAAGCCCGCGGAAGCCACTCGATCGATAATCGGGCGATAGGTGACGGCCTCATCGCGTGAGAGGTAGCCGCAGAGTCCGGACATTCCCTTCGATTGCGTCCCCAGAATGACCCGCACAGCGTTGGGGTCGTAAGTGTTCGAAGGTTCTGGAAGCAGGATCGCCATCTGCTCAGGCGTGGCGACCCCGTCGATCGTCTTGCCGCCGCCGATCAGCTCCAAGCTGTCCTGATAGTGCGACTCGCCGACGACATCCATCAATTTCGCCTCAACGGGCGGGAACAGGTAGCCGTCCAGCTCGTGGAACGGCACGGCGCTGGGCCAATAGATGATCGGCCCGAGGGGTGGCCACGGCTTCGTATCCGTCTGACCTAGCAACCGTCGAAGGAAACCCATACTTACGCTCTCCCGGGATCCTTTGCACCACTGAGGACACGATACCGAGTATCAGGGTGGCGAGTCGTGGGATAAGCGAATTTCGCGAGCTCGATCCGAATCCGGTTGAGTCCGATCATCGAGCTCAGTCGCGGCAAGACGTCGGGTCTGCGTCATTGTCGGAGATGCCACGAAGCTGCCAATGATGGTGCCGGAGCCGGGACTTGAACCCGGATGAGGTTGCCCCCAACGGTGTTTGAGACCGTCGCGTCTGCCGATTCCGCCACTCCGGCGCGGGTGGTTCGCGAGGAATGCTATCCCGTGGGAACCGGACCCGCGCACGCCGCGTCCTGCGAGAGCCGATGCTAGACTC
>JANMPD010000148.1:0-29424 GCA_031369685.1 Chloroflexota bacterium
CCCACGCGTCCACATGGACCCAGCCGATCGAGACGACCTATCACGGCGTCCGGGTCACCACCCATCCGCCGAATGCCTCGGGCCTGGTGGCCCTGGAGATCCTGAACATCATCGAGGCCGGTGGCCCTCCGGAGCCCGGAACAATCGGACCGGCGGGCGTCACGGATGCGCGCTGGATTCATCGCATGATCGAAGCGGCGAAGCTCGCGATCTCGGACCGAGATCGGCACCTGACTGATCCGGAAGACCACGATATTCCGGTCGGGCGGCTGCTGGACAAGGGCTACGCGCGTGAGTTGGCCGGGAAGATCGCGCCCGACCGGGCGTCTGTCCCGGGTCCGTCCGCCAATCGCCGGGGCGGCGGGACGATCTATCTCGGCGTTGTCGACCCTGCCGGCAATGCGGTGAGCCTCATTCAATCGAACTACCTCGGATTCGGCAGCGGCGTGGTTGATCCGGCAACCGGCATCCACTACCAGAACCGGGGCAGCTATTTCTCGCTGGACCAGGACCATCCGAACGTCCTGGCGCCTGGCAAGCGCACGCTCCACACGCTGCTGCCGGGCATGCTGTTCAGGGACTCGGATCACCCGTGGATCGTGGCCGGGTCCATGGGCGGAGATGCCCAGCCCCAGATCCATGCTCAGCTCGTCAGCGCGCTCGTCGATGGGGGCCTGGACATCCGGTCGGCGGTCGCCGCCCCGCGCTGGTTTGTCGAGTCCGCCGAGCACTTCGCGCCGCCGGAGGCGATCCGCGCCGAGCCGCGCTTCGAGCCGGGTGTCCTCGAGGCGCTCGAGAGAATGGGCCACGCTGTCCACCGAACGGAGCCGTTCGACGGATGGCTCGGCCACGAGCACGCCATCGAGCTCATCGGCGGTGGTCCGTCGGCCGACGTCGGGTCCGTCGCAGCGACCACGGACCCCCGCAGCGCCGGGCTTCCGGCCGTCTGGTGAGACCGTCCGAGGGGCCCGATATGCGATACTCCGCTGCCCGCAGAGCCGCTGCCCGTACCGCCGCAGTCCGGAGGATTCGGTGACCTCGAACGTCGGCCAGAGTTACCCCTATTCGAGCGAGACCAACGTCGACCGCGCCGCGGCAATCGCCGCGCTGGTTTCCGCGCGAGACGGCCTGGCCGCGACGTTGGGAGCCGAAACCACGCCGCTCGACATCCACGAGCGTTGGTGGGTCTGGAAGTGCCCATCGACCGGGTGTCCGGGCTTCCTCCACGCGGCCGGCTACGCCCGGGACCTCCACGCGCTGTTCGTCGTGTGCGACGGAACGTGCGCGAAAACGTTCCTGCGCTGACGATCCCGCCGGACCCGCAGGCATCCGCAACGGATGCGGAGGTCGCCGCTTCGCGACGACGACTCCGCGTCGATGGCATAGGGATCATCGCTACCGCGATCGGATTCGGGCTCGTGTACGGGCTCGCGGCGCGAGCGGCGGGCTTCTCGCCCATCGAGGCGAGCAGCATGTCGGTGCTGGTCTTTGCCGGGGCTGCCCAGTTTGCGGCCGTCGGCTATGTCCTCGGCGGGTTCTCCTGGGCCGCAGTTCTTGTGCTCACCGCGTTCCTGAATGCGCGGCACTTCCTGTATGGCGCCGCCCTGGCCCCGTACCTCGTCGATCAGCCCCGGCCCATCCGGGCGCTCATGGCACACGTCCTGACCGATGAGTCCTTTGCCCTGACGATCGCTCACTTCCGGCGGATCGGGCGCGCCGACATGCCGGGTTACTGGTGGGCGGCCATCGTCACGGTCTTCATTCCCTGGAACCTCGCGACACTCGCCGGCGTGATCGTCGGCGGGCAGATCCCGGATCCCTCTCGCTACGGTCTCGATGTCATCTTTCCGGCGGCCATGGCGGGCCTCACGGTCGGGCTGATCACCGGACGGCGCGAACTCGTTGCCGCCGTCGTCGGGGCCGTCGTGGCGGTGGGCGTGGGCCTCGCCACCGATCCCGCCGCCGGGATCATCGCCGGAGGCCTTCTCGGGCCGGCGGTCGGCATGTTCACGTCACGAGGTCCTGGCGATCGCCCGCACGAGGCCGTGATCGTATTCACCCCCCGTATGGATGATCCATCGCAGCGCCGCGATCCCGGGCCGGTCGACGAACCGTCCGGGGCGGATCAGCCAAGCTCGCGCACCGAAACGTGGTCATGAGCACCGAGCTCGTCTGGCTCGCCCTGCTCATGGGAGCCGTCACCTACCCATGGCGCGCGGTTCCCTTGCTTGCGCCCGGGATCCACCGCCTGCCATCGTGGGCCCGCGAGTACGTACGACTCGTCGGCCCGGCCATCCTGGCGGCCCTCGCGGCGGTCAAGATCATGATCGACATCGACGCCTCTCGCCACCCATCGCTCCACGTGGGCATCGAATGGCTCGCCGTCGGCGTCTGCGTCGTCCTCGTTGCGACGCGCCGGGGACTGCTGGTTGGCCTCGTCGCAGCCGCGGTCCTCGCCGCGGTCGTGCGGGCGGCAGCTATCGCCTGACCTTGGACCGGACGGCGTCGACCTCGATCTCGACGAGCAGCCCGGGCTCGATGAGCGCCGCAACGACAACCAATGTGGCTGCCGGCCGGATGTCGCGGAAGACCTCGCCGTGGACCTCGGCAACGGCTGTGGTGTGCACCGGGTCGGTCACGTACATCCGGGAACGGACCACGTCGCCGAGGCTGAACCCGACCTCGGCAAGGGCCTTCTCGATGATCCCGAGCGCCGCGCGGGCCTGACCGGCCGGGTCGTCCGGATGTTCACCGCCAGGATCGGTGGTCCCGGCTACCCAGCAGGTGTTGCCGATGACGACGGCCCGGCTGTAGCCATACGGTCCCTCCCATGGGCTCCCGGAGCTCACGTGCAGTCGCATCTCAGGGTCGCGTGCGCCAGCCACGGACCTCGGGATCCCGCCCTGCGGCCAACAGCGCGGCCGCGATCAGGGTCGTCCGGGGCACGATGGAGCTGATCTCGAGGTACTCGTCCGGCGAGTGGTCCCGTCCTCCGACGGGTCCAAGGCCATCGATGGTTGGAATGCCCATGCCCGAGGTGGTGTTGGCATCGGACGCGCCACCGGTCCCGACATCGGTGGTCGCAAATCCGATCCGACCCGCCAGGGCCTTGACGTGGTCCGCGAGCCGACCCGAGCGCTCGAGCTTCTCCATCGGCTGCCAGCCCGCCATCTGGGTGATGTCAACGGTGACATCGGGCACCCCGGGCTGGGCTGCGACGGCGTGAATGGCCGCGATGGCCTCCTCGAGCTCCGTACCCGTGACGCCGCGCACGTCGACCTCGAGGTTCGCCAGGTCGGGCACGATGTTCGGCCGGGTTCCGGCCAAGAAGACCCCGACATTCGCGGTGACGCCGGACCATCGACCGTTCAGGGCCTGGATGCGCTCGACCATCCGCGCCCCGGCATGAATCGCGTTCCGACCCTGCTCCGGCTCCACCCCGGCATGGGCGGCCCGCCCACGAACCGTCAGACGAAGGTCCGCGATGCCCTTCCGGGACGACACGAAATCTCCATTTGCCCGGGCGCATTCAAGGACGAAGCACAGATCGGATATGGCCGCGACCTCGCGAATGTGCGGAGTCGAGCTCGGCGACCCGATCTCCTCGTCAGGATTGGCGATGTACGTGATCCGCTCGAAGGGCAGGTCCTGCCATCCATCACGCAGCGCGCGGAGTGCGCCAAGGGCGTGGATACCGGCGAGGAGGCCGCCCTTCATGTCGGTGACACCCGCTCCCCGCGCGATGTCCCCGTCCGTTGCAAACGGGCGCTCGGTGACCGTTCCGTCCGAGAAGACGGTATCCATGTGCCCGATCAGGAGCACGCGCGGGCCCGCACCGTCCCGCCCTCGGAACGTGCCGATGACGGTGTCGCCGTACCTGCCCGCGGGGTCCACCCGACGCTCGACGTCGCCACCGAGGTCGGCGAATGCGGCCGCAACCCATGCGGCCACGCGGTTCACGCCGGCCGGCGAGTAGCTCCCGCAGTCGATGTTGCAGAGGTCCTCCAGGACCTTCATGTACGCCGAGTGTCCCGCGCGGACGGTGGCCCCCAGGGCCGAAAGTTCATCCGGGCTGACGCCGCTCCCGGGTGCGGTTGCAATACCCACGGCTAGAGTGTAGGGCGTGGCCATACGGCCGGGATCGGGTTGAAGCGCATTGCTATCCTGCCCGAACCGTGCGATTGATCGAGATCAGGCTCCTCGAGGGACCCAACGTCTACCGGCTGGAGCCGGTGGTCAAGGTCGAGGTGGCCGTCGGTCGGCGAAGGACATGGTTCGGCCAGCGGGTACCCGCCCGCCACGCCCTCGTTCACCTCGGTGCCAGCCTCCCGAAGCGCGAGTGGCCGGAACCGGTCGAGACGCTCGCAGGATGGGCTCGCCGCCTTCGCGCGGCACACGGCGAAGGCGTCGGCGGGATCCGGGTTCATCGGTCGTCCGACCCGGGTCACTGGATCCTCACCTGGCCGTGGGTGGGAGCCGAACGCGCCCGATCGATCGCCGAGGCGTCAGTGAGTCTGACCGACCGAGCGGCGACGCCAGCCCGTCGAGCTCGGCTCACGGGTGCGCAGGAACGTCTCCTGGAGCAGTGGACCGGCCGGATTCGTCGCGCGTCAGCGACGGCCCCGACATGGGTCCGCGACGCGGATCGCAAGGTGCCGGTGATCTCGATTTCCGGGACCAACGGCAAGTCCACGACGACTCGACTGCTGACCCGCATCCTCCTCCGCTCAGGCCGGCATGTAGGGACGACGACTTCCGACGGCATTCTCGTCGACGAGCGGATGGTCGACCCGGGCGACTGGACCGGCCCGGGCGGAGCACACGAGATCCTGGCCCGCTCCGACGTGGATGTCGCCGTTCTCGAGACCGCTCGCGGTGGGCTCGTCCTGCGTGGCGTCGGCTACGAGTCGAACGATGTGAGCATCCTGACGAACGTCAGCTCGGACCATCTCGACCTGCAGGGAATCCACACCCTGCCCGAGCTGGCCGAAGTCAAGGCGACGATCTGCCGGATCACGCGTCCCGATGGCTGGGTGATCCTCAACGCGGACGATCCATTCGTACGCGCGGTCGCAAGAACGGTCCGAGCGAGGGTTGCCTACTTTTCGCAGCGCGGCGACGCCTCACCGGTCATCCGCCGACACCTCGCGGCGGGCGGCAGGGCGTACCTCGTCCGCAGGGGTGACCTCGGGGAGGCCGACGGCGAGGAGTGGACCCCGATCGTCGCCGTCCGCGACGTCCCGATCACCCTTGCCGGTCTTGCCCGCCACAACGTCGCCAATGCGATGGCGGCGTCGGCCGGCGCTCGTGCTCTCGGGCTGAGTGTCGACGAGGTCCGCGCCGGCCTCCTTGACTTCCGGCCGACCGCGGATTCCTCGCCAGGTCGGATGAACATCTTTCGAAACGGCAGCCGCGTCGCGATCGTGGACTTTGCCCACAACGAAGCCGGCCTGGAGGTCCTTCTCGACCTCGCCGACGGGATTGCAGGCGGGGCCGGCGGTCGCGTGACGCCGATCACCGTCATCATCGGGACCGCGGGAGATCGGCCGGACGATTCCCTTCGGGGCATGGGCCGCATTGCCGCAACGAGGGCCCAGCGCCTGGCGTTCAAGGAGACGCTGGGCTACCTGCGAGGCCGATCGCGGGACTCCGTTCTCGGGGAACTACGGGATGGGGCCACCGCCGGCGGCTGGACCCAGGACATCCCGGTCTACGAGACCGAGGTCGCCGCCCTGAGCGCGGAACTCAACGGCGCGGCCGCCGCCGCTGACGGATCGCGCCACGACGCGGCGAGGATCGTCGTCCTGCTCTGCCATGAGGATCGCGCGGCGGTCTTCGCACTCCTGCGCGATCTCAACTTTCGACCCATCGAGACGACCGCGGACCTGATCAGCCTCGCCCCGAGGCTCGAGGATCGACCCCGGCGCTGACCGGCCGCGTCGGAATCGCCTTGCGGCGGCTCGACCGGCACCGCATCATGGTCGGCAGGCCGGGCCACCGGCGGTCGGATGGGATGGAGGATCTGCCCCGTGGAGACGGCGATCAGTATCGCGCTCGTGGTGATCTCGGCGATCGAGATCTGGGTCATCGTTCGAGCCGTCAGCGCAAACCTCAACCTCGGCCGCTAGGGCCCGCCCGGCCACTCGCCGGGCCGCTTCCGGCGCCCGGGCACGGCGCTGTCAGCCCTCGGGCGCCTCGAATTCGCCCGGGTCGCCGACGGCCGTGGTTCCGAGACCCCGTCCGGCCGCGGCCATCGTCTCCCGGTAGACGCTGAGGGCGTCGTCGACGCACATCACGAGAAGGTCGCCGGGGTTCGCCCGGCCCAGGGCCGCACGAACTGCCGTCAGCTCATCCAGGATCTCCTCGGCGAGCTGGGTGACGCCCCCGGACCCTTGCACCGAGGTGACGCCGGCCAGGACTTCCGCCGCGGTTTCAGCCGGCGCGCGCCCGCGCAGGTTTCGATCCTCCCGGACGATGATCTCGTCAAAGGCCGTGGCGGCCAGCGCTCCGTAGTCGCGCATGTCCTCGTCCCGGCGATCTCCCGGAACACCGATGACGCCGATCGCCCGACCGGTCCGAACGCCGTTCTCGAGCATCATCCGGTTCACGAAGTCGGCCAGGTTCCGCATGCCGTCGACGTTGTGGCAGTAGTCGATGACCACGCGGACGCCCCCGACCTCCACCAGGTTCAGCCGGCCCGGGGCCTGGAAGAAGGAGGTCGTGAAGGTCCGGAGACCCTGACGGATGTCGTGGAGGTGAGCGCCCGCCGCCCACGCGGCAGCCGCAGCGGCGAGGGCGTTGGCCACGTTCATGCGCGCCTTGCCGCCGAAGGTCGCCGGGATCAGGTGCGTATACAGGACGGGCATCACCCGTGGCCCATGCCGCAGGACGATCTGATCACCCTCGACCGTGTGACGAACCACGAACGCGGCGCCGCCCCGGCCACAGTGGCCGTCGACGCGGTCAAAGCCAGGTTCGCCCTTGTCCGTCTCCATCGAAAAGTAGATGACGGCGCCATCGCATCTCTGGCCCATCCGCGCAACGTTCACGTCGTCCGCGTTGAGGACCGCGGTCCCCGAGCGAGGGACGGATTCAACAAGGACCGCCTTGACATCGGCCAGTTGCCGGACCGTGTCGATCCCGCCGATGCCCAGGTGGTCGCCGGTGACGTTGGTGACGACGGCCACGTCGTTCCGGTCGTAGCCGAGGCCCTCGCGCAGGATCCCGCCTCGGGCGACCTCGAACACCGCGGTATCGACGGTCGGGTTCTGGAGGATCATCCGGGCCGACTTCGGACCGGACATATCCCCGCGCTTGATCATCCGGCCGTCGACGACGATGCCATCGGTTGAGGTCATGCCGACCCGCCGGCCCATCAGCTTCAGGATGTGGGCGATCATCCGCACGGTCGTCGTCTTGCCGTTCGTGCCGGTCACCCCGATGATCGGGATGCGGGATGGAGCGCCGGCCGGGAAGAGCAGGTCGATGACGGGTCGGGCGACGTACTGCGGCTCGCCCTCGGTCGGATGGGTGTGCATCCGGAAGCCCGGCGCGGCGTTGACCTCCACGATGGCCCCGCCCGTCTCGCGAACCGGCACGGTGATGTCCGGGCAGATGAAGTCGATTCCGGCCACATCGAGGCCCACCACCCGCGCCGCCATCTCCGCGATCTCGACGTTGTCCGGGTGCGCCTCCATGGTCCGGTCGATCGAGGTCCCGCCCGTGGACATGTTGCCGGTCAGGGCGAGCTTCACCCGCGTTCCAGCCGGCGGGACCGCGTCGAGCGTGAGACCCTGGTCTCGAACGAGCTCCTCGGCGGCATCATCGAGCTTGATCTTGGTCAGGACCTTCTCGTGGCCGATGCCGCGGCGGGGGTCGGCGTTGGTCCGGTCGACCAGCTCCCGGACCGTGGACTTCCCATCGCCGACCACGGATGCCGGCACGCGTTCCGCAATCGCGGCAACTCGCCCGCCGATGACCAGGCAGCGGTAGTCGTTGCCGTTGATGAATGTCTCAACCACGACCTCGCCCGATCGCGTCTCGCCGAACGCGCCGGGCCACGCCGCCCGGACATCGGCCTCGTTCTGCAGGTCGAGCTGGACGCCGCGTCCGTGGTTGCCGTCCAACGGCTTGATCACGCACGGAAATCCGAGTCGCCGCGCCGACGCCACGGCGGCCTCGACGTCCTCGACGACATCGGCCTTTGGAACGGGCAGGCCCGCCGAGTCGAGCAAGCGGTTGGTCAGGTTCTTGTCACTCGCGACGTCGACGGCGATGCCGGAGGTCCGTGAGGTCATCGTCGCCCGGATCCGCTGCTGGTGAACGCCCTGGCCCAACTGGACGAGTGAGTGGCGATCGAGCCGGATGAACGGGATGTCGCGGGATGCCGCCTCATCGACGATCGCCTGCGTCGAGGGCCCGAAGGCGGCGCGCTCGGCCAGGCGGATGAGCCCTTCGAGCTCGGCCAGGTAATCGAGATCGGGGTCCGAGGCGGGATCCACGAGGTGGTTGACGATCCGGACCGCGAACTTGCCGGCCTCGATCCCGACGAGCTCCTCGCGGAATTCGTAGACGACGTTGTACTGCCCGACCGTCCCGGCTCCCCGCGTCTTGCCGTGCCGAACGTCCGTGCCGGCAAGATTCTGGAGCTCGAGGGCGACGTGCTCGGCCACGTGACCGGCCCAGGTGCCGTCCCGGAGGCGGGTCAGGAAGCCGCCCCGCCGGTTGAGCGAGCAGGCATGGTCCTCGAGCGACGGAATCCATGCCACGAGCCCATCCACGAATCCGGGGATCGTGTTGCTCGGATACTGCTCCAGGGACCCGAGATCCACGAGCATCCGGACCACGGGCGAGCGCGACCAGAAATTCGGCCCTCGCAGGATCCGCGTCTCCAGGACGCGGAGGTCCGGTGAGAGGGGCACGGCATTCGCCGCGGGACGCCTGGCTCGGCTCGTCTTCGCGGGGGCCTTGGCCACGGTGGTTTCCTCACGCTTGGGCCGGCTCGTCCGGCGAGTGGGACCCTAGCTGGACGCCGCTGCCTCGCCACCGGGTAGCGCCTTGAGTGCCGGACCCGAGATCCGATGGCGTCGACGAAGATCGAATCGGTAGCCGGCCGGCAGCGAGTGCAGGACCACGCCGCTCAGCATGATCGGTCGGTGGGCCCGCACCTCCCACGCGTCGGTCTCCGCGGCCGCACCGTCAACGATCGTGATGCTGCCCCGCCCGATCACTTCGAGGACATGGTCCGGACCCACCACCCCGGCCGTGTCTTCGTCGACGCCGATCCCGAGCAGGCTCGGGTTCTGGGCGATCAGGCTGAGGAGCCGCCCGAGGCGGTTTCGCTGCTGGAAGTGCTGGTCAATGATGACGCCGGGGAGCACGCCCAGCCCCGCAGCGATCGCCGCCATCCGGTGCTTGGGCGTCGCGCCGGACGCGCCGAACGCGATCATGTGGCTCGACATCGCCGATGCCCCCGCGGATGTACCGGCGACGACCGCCCCGTCGTGGAAGCGCTCGAGAACCGCCTCTGCCAGCCGGGTCCCGCCGATCGTCGATGACAGGCGGAGCTGGTTGCCGCCGGTCAGGTAGACGCCGGAAGCATCGCGAACGGCGCGCGCGAACGTCTCGTCGTTGGCCTGCGCCCGGGTCATGGCGTGGAGCGGTCGGATGGTCTTGACGCCGAGCTCGGAGAAGATCTGCCGGTATCGTTCTCCCGCCTCGTGCCCAAGCGACGAGGCCGTGGAGATGACGGCGATGACCGCGTCTTCCCCACCGGCCAGGGACACGAATCGATTGAGGATGATCCGGTCCCGGATCTTGTCCTCTGCTCCGCCGATGACGATGACCGTTCCGTCGCGCATGGTTGCGCGGGAGTATACCGGCGCCCGAGCCGCCGAGGCGGCGACTGAACCGCCTAGCCGTACATGACGATCGCTGCCGCGCAGCCCGCGAAGCTGGCAACGACGGCGAACGTTCCGAAGGCCACGAGGGTCATCCCGATCCAGCTGCGGACGCTCGCGACTCGATACCGTACCCCCACGCGGTTCAGGACGACCGCCCGCGCCACGATGGTCGGGACGAAGGCGATGTCGGGGTGGCTGGAAGCAATGATCAGGAAGTCAACCGCCGCCGCGACGGCCACGGCCAGGATTCCGCCGACGACGCCCGCCCGTCGCCACCGATTGCCCGTTTGCGGGCAGCGCTAAAGGCTCGATCAGCGTCCGTGCTGCCTCGACGCCGCTCATTGCCCCGGATCGGCGACGGCACCGACGTGCCCAGTGCGATGTGGTTCGACAACGGGACGGAGCAGGAGCGCGCCAAGGGCGAAGTAGACGACCGCCAAGCCGAAGGCGACGCGCGGCCCTTGTCCGTAGCCAAACCCTCGATTCACGGCATCCATGGCCAGACCGCCGGTCATGACCGCGACGATCCCGGACGTTGCCGTCGCGACATTGCTGATGCCCATGTACCGCCCGGAAGAAGCCTTCGGGATGATGTCCGTCATCAACGCCCAGTCGACGGCCAGGAACATGCCGACGCCCGCGCCGAAGAGCGCCGCGCCGGCGACCGCGACGGGGATGATCGGCGCGCTCGCGACGATCGCCATGCCGACGCCACCCACGAGACACGCGGCGTAGATGACCGGTTTCCGGCCGATCCGATCCGATAGACGACCGGCCGGGATCACGGCGACGAGGTTGCCGAGCACGGTTCCCGCCAGCAGGAAGATGTTCGTGCCGCCGGTTTCGGACTGGGTCAGGGCAAAGGTCTGGGCGAGGTAGAAGGTGGCGAAGTTGACGAGCATGTTCGCGCCCATCAGGACGAACCAGCGCGAGGCAACCAGCCACATGAACGACCGCTCCCGGAGGATGTCTGTACTCCAGGCCTCCCGGGCGATCGTGGACCAGGAGCGACCTTCGCGGCTCCTGGCGATCCGCCCTTCGGCAACCCGCCAGACCACGGAGATCATCGTCACCAGCTCTAGGGCGCCGAGCGCCATGGTCCCGGCGAAGAAGTTGCCGGTGGCCACGGCCCACGAGCCGATCCCGAACCCGGCAACGTTGCCGAGGACCTGGAAAAGCCCAACGAGGGCCGAGGCGGTGCCGACCTGACGCTTCGGAATGAGGTCCGGGACGTACCCCTGGAACGGACCCTGCGCGAAGTTCGCGCTGACCTGGAGGAGGACCATGAACGCCGCGATCGAGACGATCGTGTTCGACGTCGCAATCCCGAACAGGAACAGGATGTCGAGGATTGATCCGATGAAGATGTATGGCTTGCGACGGCCCCATCGGCTGATCGTGTAGTCGGAGATCGTTCCGACCGTCGGCTGGACGAGCGCGGCGATGAGCGCCCCGGCGAAGTTCAGGGCGAAGAGCGTGGTGCCTTCGCTACCTCGGTCGCCGAGACCGTCGAACTGGATGCGGCCCGAGAGGATCGCCGTGAGGCCCGTGAAGATGCTCGACAGCCCGAGCCAGTACAGCGACAGGCGCACGAGCTGCGTATTGGGCAATGTCGCCGTGGGTCGGTCACCGCCGTCGGCCCCGTCATCGCCCGGGTCGCTGCCATAGCCTTCGGCGCTCGCGTGTGTGAGCTCCACGTCCGTGACTCCTCTACGTCTGGCTGCTGGGTCGGTCAGGTGACGCTGGGGAACGGAATCTGTTACGCGACGGTCGGCGAACCGTCGGGGCCGAGGGAGATCGTCGTCCGGATCTTGACCAGCCCGCGTTCGGTGGCGCCGTGGGCGGCATATTTGAACAGGGAGCGATCAAGCGAATAGAGGCCGGTACCCGCGATGCCGATCGATCCGAGCCGGAACGTGAACACCGGGTTCTCTCTGTTGCCCGCGTAGTGGTGGGCGCCGCCATCAGCCGTCAGGACCGCGAGGTTGGCCTGCCCGCCGAACGTGTCATGGAGGGCACCGAGCAGATGCGGAACCGGTTCGCCGTCATGCCACTCGTCCTCGAGCCAGCGCGCTCCGACCTCGGTGTCTGCTCGGCCGTGGAGACGGCCCTCGCTTCGGTACCGGGCACGGAAGGATCGGTAGTTCAGGAGATCGCCGTTGTGGCTAAAGCTGTATCGCCCGCGGGGGTCGTCGAACGGCTGGGTATCAGCCAGGCCCAGCGTCGACAACCGCGATGGGCGGCGCAGATGGACCAGGGCCGATGTGGTCTCGGTCCGGCCGACCGTCACCCGCCCCGGGTCGTCACGAAACGCTCGCACGTCACGATAGCTTTGAAGCGTGCCGGCGTCGTCGATCCAGGCGGCTCCCCAGCCGTATCCGGCAAGCCCAAATTGCTCCAGTCGCTCGGTGAACTCCCAGAGCTCATCGAGCCGGAAAGGGGACGCGCCCCGGGCGATGTAGTGCTCGCACATCGGCGCCGATCATACGCGGGAGCAATTCGGGCCGCGCGTGGCCGGCGCTCGGCCGGTCTGCCACGGCGGCCGGTGGCCCGCGCTTGGCCGGTGGGCCACGGCGCCGGTGGGCTGCGGCGTCGCGTTTGACAGCCCGGCGGGCCTCCCCTACGGTCAAATCGAGCGTCGGCGTGTTGCTCAGGGTGCGCCGTTGCGCCGCCCGACACTCGACTTGGAGTTCCCATCCCTCGATCCGATCCCGGCGTGCCGGACCAGCACGGCCCGCCCAGTTCGATCCACGGTTCGCCCGACCGATGACCACCGTCTGGTCCGGCACCCCATACCCGCTCGGCGCGACGTACGACGGCTGGGGTACCAACTTCTCGCTGTTCTCCGAGGTGGCCGAGCGAGTCGAGCTGTGCCTGTTCGATGCCGACGGCACCGAGACGCGGATCGAGATGCCCGAATCCACCGGCTTCGTGTGGCATGCCTACCTGCCCCAGGTCATCGGTGGACAACGCTACGGCTATCGCGTCCACGGTCCATGGGATCCCGGTGCGGGCCATCGATGCAATCCGGCCAAGCTCCTGATGGATCCCTACGCCAAGTCCTTCGAGGGCGAGATCCGCTGGGATCCCGCCGTGTTCCCATACCGCCTGGACGATCCTGATGGAGATCGATCTGACACGGACAGCGCCCCGTTCATGCCGCGAAGCGTGGTCGTCGACCCGGACTTCGACTGGGGAGACGACCGGCCGCCGCGCCACCCCCCGAACGGGACGGTCATCTACGAGGTCCACGTCAAGGGCTTCACGGCCCGGCATCCGGGCGTCCCGCCGGAGCTCCGCGGCACGTACGCCGGCCTCGCCCATCCGGTCGCCATCGACTACCTCAAGGCCCTCGGCGTGACCGCGGTCGAGCTGCTGCCGATCCACCAGTTCGTCCACGACGCGCACCTTGCAGACCAGGGTCTCCGCAACTACTGGGGCTACAACTCGCTGGGGTTCCTCGCGCCGCACAACGGCTACGCGAGCGTCGCCGAGGGTGGCCGGCAGGTCGCCGAATTCAAGACGATGGTCAAGGCGCTCCACGCCGCCGACATCGAGGTGATCCTCGACGTCGTCTACAACCACACGGCCGAGGGCAACGATCTCGGTCCGATGCTGTCATTCAAGGGAATCGACAACGCGGCCTACTACCGGCTCCGGGCCGACGACCGGCGGCGTTACATGGACTACACGGGCACCGGCAACACGCTCAATGTCCGGCATCCGCACAGCCTCCAGCTGATCATGGACAGCCTTCGCTACTGGATCCGGGACATGCACGTGGATGGCTTCCGGTTCGATCTGGCGGCCGCGCTCGCACGCGAGCTCCACGACGTGGATCGGTTGTCGGCGTTCTTCGACCTCATCCACCAGGACCCGATGATCAACGAGGTGAAGCTGATCGCCGAGCCGTGGGATGTCGGGGAGGGCGGCTATCAGGTCGGCAACTTCCCGCCGACCTGGTCGGAGTGGAATGGCCGCTATCGGGACGCGATCCGGGACTTCTGGCGCGGAACGCCCGAGCCGCTGGCGGACTTCGGCTACCGCCTGACCGGAAGTTCCGACCTGTACGCATCGAACGGCCGCCGTCCCCACGCGAGCGTCAACTTCATCACGGCGCACGACGGATTCACGCTTGCCGACCTCGTCGCCTATGAGCACAAGCACAACGAGGCCAACGGCGAGGCCAACCGCGACGGCGAGAGCCACAATCGCTCGAAAAACCACGGGGTCGAAGGCCCGACCGACGACACCCGCATCCTGGCCGATCGGCTCCGCCACCAGCGCAACCTGCTGACGACGCTGTTCCTGTCCCAGGGGGTGCCGATGCTCCTGGGCGGCGACGAGATCGGCCGAACCCAGGGCGGCAACAACAACGGCTACGCCCAGGACAACGAGGTGTCCTGGTTCGACTGGGAGCACGCCGACCTCGAGTTGCTCGCCTTCGTCCGGAAGCTGATCACGTTCCGTCGGCACCACCCGGCCTTTCGACGGCGGCGGTGGTTCCAGAATCGCCCGATCCATGGGGACGAGGCCCACGAGATCGAGTGGTTCGCACCGGACGGTCGCCGGATGGGCGACGATCAGTGGCATGACCCCCTCGACCACGGGATCGGCGTGTTCATCTCGGGCGAGGGCCTCGTCGATGTGGACGGTCTGCCGATCAGCGACGACTCGTTCTTCCTGGCGATCAACCCGTCGGCCGAGAGGCGAGGGTTCACCGTCCCGAATGGGGCCCGCGCGGCCGCCTGGCAGCTGTCCCTGGACACGGCAGCCGAGCCGCCGTTCCCGACCCGCGCCCGCCGGGTCCGCGCCGGTTCCACGATCGAGGTCGCCGGCGAGTCCATCGTCGTGCTCCGGGGCCGGGCCGGATGACATCGCCGCCCGACCGGCCATCGCCGACCGACCGGTCCATGCCGCGCGCGGATCCGTCCGCGGGGCGTTTGACACTCCGTCCGACCGTGGCCTAGGGTCAGGAGAGCAGCGGACCCGCCAACACCGCGGTCGGTCTGCACCCCGACGAGCGAGCCATGGAGGTCCTATTCTCGATCAGATGCGCGCGAACGCTGCTGCCCCGGACACGACCCCATCCATGGCTGGACTGCCCGATGACGGGCGCCGCCGCGCCATCATCGAGGCGATCTCGCCGGCCGTGGAGGGCGGCCGATTCCCGGTAAAGCGGGTCGTCGGCGACGTGGTCGTGGTCGGGGCCGACGCGTTTGCCGACGGCCATGACATCGTCTCGGTCCGGCTCCGGCACCGCGCGCCCGGCGCGAACGCATGGACCGAGATCCCGATGGACGAGCTCGGCAACGATCAATGGCGAGCCGAGTTCCGGGTCGATACGCTCGGCCGCCACGAATTCACGATTGCCGCGTGGACGGATGCCTGGGCGACGTGGCGGCGCGACCTCAAGAAGCGGCTCGACGCCCGACAGGACGTCAGCGTGGACCTCCTCATCGGCGCCGGGCTGATCGACGGGGCAACGGCACGGGCCCGGGCACTCGGCGCCGCGGACGATGCCCGGAGCCTCGAATTCTGGGCCACTGAGCTGCGAGCCACGCTGCCCGCCGGGGACCCTGCAGGTCGGGCCCTGGATGCGACGCTCGATGCGCTCATGAGCATCTACGTCGATCGAGCGCACGAGACGATGCATGAGCCTTCGCTCGAGATCATCGTCGAGCCGGCGCTCGCCAGGTTCAGCACGTGGTATGAGCTGTTTCCTCGATCCGCGTCGCCCGACCCGAAGATGCACGGGACGTTCCGCGACGTCATCGCCCGTCTCCCCTACATCATCGACCTCGGGTTCGACGTCCTGTACCTGCCACCGATCCATCCGATCGGCCTGACGTTTCGCAAGGGACCCAACAACGTGACCGAGGCCAGGGTCTCGGACCTCGGCGTTCCGTGGGCCATCGGCTCGGCCGGTGGTGGGCATGAGGCGATTCACCCGGACCTCGGCACGCTCGAGGACTTCCGGGCGCTGGTCTCCACTGCCGAGGCCCGGGGCGTGGCCATCGCGCTCGATATCGCATTCCAGGCATCGCCCGACCACCCCTGGGTCCGCGAGCACCCGACCTGGTTCCGCCGGCGCCCCGACGGCACCGTCCAGTACGCGGAGAACCCGCCGAAGAGATACCAGGACATCTACCCGTTCGACTTCGAATCGGACGATTGGCCAGGACTGTGGGCGGCCCTCGAGGGCGTGTTCCGGTACTGGATCGCCCAGGGCGTGCACGTCTTCCGGGTGGACAACCCGCACACCAAGGCGTTCCCGTTCTGGGAATGGGCGATCGCGCGGATCAAGGCGGGCCATCCCGAGGTTTTGTTCCTTGCCGAGGCCTTCACCCGGCCGCGGGTCATGTACCGGCTGGCCAAGGTGGGCTTCACCCAGTCGTACACCTACTTCACGTGGCGGACGAAGAAGGAGGAGCTGGTCGCCTACTTCACTGAGCTCTCCCGGCCCCCGGTGTCCGACTTCTTCGGGCCGAACTTCTGGCCGAACACGCCGGATATTCTTCACGGCACGCTCCAGGAGGGCGGCCGATCCATGTTCCAGGCGCGCTACGTCCTCGCGGCGACCTCGTCGTCGAACATCGGGATCTACGGACCCGCCTACGAGCTCGGCGAGCACACACCGCGCGAGCCGGGCAGCGAGGAGTACCTGAACTCGGAGAAGTACGAGCAGCGGACGTGGGACCTGGACAGCCCCACGACGATCGCCCCGCTGATCCGTCGGATGAACCAGGTGCGGCGGGAGCATCCCGCGCTCCAGGTAAACTCCGGGCTCGTGATCCACGATATCGATGACGACCAGCTCATCGCCTACTCGAAGCAGACAGCCGATGGGACCGATCGTGTCCTGGCAATCGTGAGCCTGGCACCGAGCGAGGTCCGCCGCGGCACGCTCCACCTGGACCTCGCGGCGCTCGGCCTCGATCCCGCCCGCCCCGTGGTCGTGGAGGACCTCCTCGGCGACGGGGTCGAGACGTGGCCTGCCGGGGTCGCCGAGATCGAGATCGACCCGGCGATCCTGCCGGCCCGCGTCCTCCACCTCCGGGCAACGGCCTGATGGCGGCTCGAACGGGTGCATCGACGGCGTCGACAGCATCGCCGACCAAGACGACCCCGTCGGCCGCGCGAGCCAGCCGAGTGGCCAGGAGCGAGGTCGTGACCGCGGAGGCGCTCTGGTACAAGGACGCGATCATCTACGAGGTCCCGGTCCGGGCCTACCGGGACAGCAACGGCGACGGAATCGGTGACTTCCGCGGCCTGACCGAGAAGCTCGACTACATCCGGGACCTCGGCGTGACCGCGATCTGGATCCTGCCGTTCTACCCGTCGCCGCTCCGGGACGACGGCTACGACATCGCCGACTTCACCGGCGTCCATCCGAGCTACGGCACGCTCCGCGACGTGAAGGCGTTCATCCGCGCGGCGCATGCGCGCGGCCTGCGGGTCATCACCGAGCTGGTCTGTAACCACACCTCGGACCAGAACGCGTGGTTCCAGCGGGCGCGCCTCGCGAAGCCCGGCAGTTCGGCCCGCGACTTCTACGTCTGGAGCGACGCTCCCGACAAGTACGCGGACGCCAGGATCATCTTCACCGATACCGAGACCTCGAACTGGACCTGGGATGCGGTCGCGGGTGCCTATTACTGGCACCGCTTCTTCTCCCATCAGCCCGACCTCAACTTCGACAATCCGGCGGTCCACGAGGCGATCATCAAGGCGATGGACTTCTGGCTCGAGATCGGCGTCGACGGGCTGCGGCTGGATGCGGTCCCCTATCTATACGAGCGTGAGGGCACGAACTGCGAGAACCTGCCCGAGACTCACGCCTTCCTGAAGAAGCTCCGGCGACACGTCGATCGGAACTTCCCGGGTCGGATGCTCCTGGCCGAGGCGAACCAGTGGCCCGAGAATTCGGTCGAGTACTTCGGGAACGGCGACGAGTGCAACATGGCGTTCCATTTTCCGGTCATGCCCCGGATGTTCATGGCGGTCCGGTCCGAGGACCGCCTGCCGATCGTGGACATCCTCGAGCAGACGCCGGCGATCCCGGACAACGCCCAGTGGGCGATGTTCCTGCGGAACCACGACGAGCTGACCCTCGAGATGGTGACCGACGAGGAGCGGGACTACATGTACCGCGCCTACGCCCATCACCCGCAGATGCGGATCAACGTCGGGATCCGGCGGCGGCTCAGCCCCCTCCTCGGCAACAACCGCCGCCGGATCGAGCTGATGAACGGCCTCCTGTTCTCGCTTCCGGGAACGCCGGTCCTGTACTACGGCGACGAGATCGGGATGGGCGACAACGTCTTCGTCGGCGATCGGAACGGGGTCCGGACGCCGATGCAGTGGAACGCCGATCGGAACGCCGGTTTCTCGAGCGCCAACCGTCAGCAGCTGTACCTGCCGGTGATCGAGGATCCTGAGTACCACTACGAGGCGGTCAACGTCGAGGTCCAGCAGGGCAACCCGCAGTCCCTGCTGTGGTGGATGAAGCGCCTCATCGACCTCCGCAAGCGTCACCCCGCATTCAGCCGCGGGACGCTCGAGTTCCTGGATCCCGAGAATCACCGGATCCTGGCGTTCACCCGGCGCCACCAGGGGGAAGTGATCCTGGTCGTGGCCAACCTGTCCCGGTTCGTCCAGCCGGTCGAGCTGGACCTGGTGGAATTCGCCGGCGCCAAGCCGATCGAACTGATGGGCCGCGTCGAGTTCCCGGTCATCGGCGAGGACCCATATGTGCTGGCCCTCGGGCCGCACTCGTTCATGTGGTTCACCCTCGAGCCTCCCGCCCCGGAGGCGGGCCTGGCGGCGGCCCCTGCCGAACTGCCGGTCCTGGCCTCGGCGGACTCGGTAAGCGCGCTGTTCGCTGGCACGCACAGCGCCGCCACCATCGCCGCCCTCACAGGCTGGATCCGCGGGCGCCGCTGGTTCCGGAGCCGCACCCGGCGGATCAAGGGCTTCTCGATCCGCGACATCGTCCCCGTCCCCGGCGATGGTCGGTCGGCCGCGATCATCCTGGCCGACGTGGCCTACACGGACGGAGATCCGGAGCTCTATCTCATCCCGCTGACGACGATGACGACACGCGAGGCCGCCCCGATCATCGAGGCGAACCCGCACGCCGCGATCGCGCAGATCGCCCCCTCGAACGGGCGGCGATCGGAGGGCGTGCTCGTGGATGCGACGCTCGATCCGGCGTTCATGACCACGCTGCTCGAGGCCATCCGCGCTCGAAAGCGCCTCCGCGGGCGAACCGGCGAGCTCATCGGCAAGCCGGAGAAGGCGTTCCGCTCGATCGTCGGCCGCGACCCCGCGGCCCTCGTGCCGACGCCCATCCGCGGTGAGCAGAGCAACAGCTCGATCATCTTCGGCGACCGGGCGATCCTGAAGCTCTACCGGGTCACCCAGCCGGGCATCAACCCCGACCTCGAAATCGGGCGCGCCCTCACGGAGCGCGGCTTCGAGCAGACGCCGGCCATCGCGGGCTCGATGGAGTACCGGGCCGACGATGGCACGTCCATGACCGCCGTCCTGGTGAATGCCTTCGTCCCGAACCAGGGCAACCTGTTCATGCACACCCTCGAGGAGCTCGGCGGGTTCTTCGAGCGAGCCGCTGCCGGACCGCGTCGATCGGACGTCGAGGGGATCGATCCCGCCCGACTGCTGCGGGCCTCGTCCGAGACCCCGCCACCCGATGTCCGAGCCGCGATCGATACCTACCTCGAGACGGCCCGGCTTGCCGGAATCCGGACCGGCGAGCTTCACCTGACCCTCGCCCGCCCGGGCGTTGATGCTGAATTCACGCCGGAACCGTTCAGCGAGCTCTACCAGCGCTCGCTCTTCCAGTCGATCGGCGGGTCCACGCGACGCAGCCTCGACCTGCTCGCGCGCCGCCTCGATACGCTCCCACCGGAGGCGGCCGCAGATGCTGCGAAGGTCCTCGAGCGGCGCGGGGCGATCGACAGCCGCCTTCGATTCCTGCTCAGCCACAAGTTCGGCGGGATGCGCATCCGGACCCACGGCGATCTCCACGCCGAACAGATCCTCAACACCGGGCGCGACCTCGTCATCATCGACTTCGAGGGCGAGCCGACGCGGCCCCTGAGCGAGCGTCGGCTCCGTCGATCGGCCCTGCGCGACGTGGCGGGCATGCTTCGCTCGTTCCACTACGCCAGCTACGGATCGTTGCTTCGGGCCGAGATGGGGCCGGACATCCGGCCCGAGGACGTGGATGCGCTCGAGGGCTGGGTTCGAGCCTGGAATCGGTGGGTCGGGGCGACCTTCCTGGCGGGTTATCGCGAGGCCACCGCCGGGGCGCCGTTCCTGCCGTCCGATGACCGCGACTGGGTCGGCCTGCTGCATGCGTTCCTCATCGAGAAGGCGTGCTACGAGCTCACCTACGAGCTGAACAACCGTCCGGGCTGGGTCGCGATCCCGATCCGCGGCATCCTCCAGCTCCTCGACGGATGAGTCCGGGTCAGGACCCCGCGGCGATCCGGGTCGCGCGGACCGCGCAGATCCGCTACGGGCTCGCGACCGCGCCGACGGGCCGACGGGGCGATGTGGGGCTGGCCGACGGTCCGACGTCGCGGGCCGTGGCGGCCGAGATGAATGCCCACCGGTTACCGGGCAGCGCATCGGTCCAGGCCGGCGACGTGGCCGCGCTCAGCCTCCTCCACGAGATTGCCCACTTGCTGGTTGAGCGGTTCGAGGCGACGAGTGTGCCGCTGGCGCGTGAGCGCGCGGCCGAGGGCCTCCGGCTTCGCCTGGGCCGCAACGGCGACCGCATCCTCGATCGATTCGCGAAGTCGTTTCCGACGCGTTCCGCCGACCACGCGGACGCGGCGAGCATCGTCGGTGAGCTGATCCTGACGCGGCTGGCCAACGAGAATCCCGCCCTCGGGCCGCTCCGGGAGCTGGTCGACGATACGAAGCTCGCTCGATCGCCGGCCTATGCCCGGGCCGTCGGTGAACTCGAAGCGCTGCTGATCGCGGCGGGTCCCGTGGCCGGGGCCGGCGTTGGCGGCCGCGCGGCCGGGAACCTGCTCGAGCTCCTGCGGGCACCGGCACGCCACGCTCCGACCTCGCTGGCCGGCCAGCTCCGCTATATCCGTGAGAACTGGCCGGCCCTGCTGGGCGACGACCTCGGGGGCCTCCTCGATCGGCTGGACATCGCGATCGGCGTCCTGTCCGAGGAGGAGCGGGGTCTCCATCGGCGCTTCGGTGGCGGAACCGGCCCTGGCGAACCGCGGGACGGTCCGGAATTCGCGGGCCTCGATGCAGAGGTCGAACGGTTCAGCACGGATTCGGACTGGATGCCCCGGGTCGTGCTCATGGCCAAGGCCACCTACGTCTGGCTGGACCAGCTCTCCAGGCGCTACGAGCGCGACATCCGGACGCTTGACGCCATCCCGGACGAGGAGCTCGATCGGTTGCGCGACTGGGGTGTCACCGGGCTGTGGCTGATCGGGCTGTGGGAGCGTTCCCGGGCGTCGGAAGCGATCAAGCGGCGACGGGGCAATCCCGACGCGGTTGCCTCGGCCTATTCCCTCGATGACTACCGGATCGCCGACGACCTCGGCGGCGAAGGCGCGTACGCCAGCCTGCGCGATCGCGCCTGGGCGCGCGGCATTCGCCTGGCCAGCGACATGGTCCCGAACCACATGGGGATTGATTCGCGCTGGGTCATCGAGCATCCGGACTGGTTCCTGTCGGTCAAGGAACCGCCCTACCCCGCATACACGTTCAACGGCCCGGACCTGTCGCCCGATGGCCGCGTGTCGATCGTCCTCGAGGATCACTACTGGGACAACACCGACGCGGCCGTCGTGTTCAAGCATCACGACCACGGATCCGGCATCAGCCGCTACATCTACCACGGCAACGACGGCACGAGCTTCCCCTGGAACGACACGGCCCAGCTCGACTTCATCCGGGCCGACGTCCGCGAGCAGGTGATCCAGACGATCCTGGCCGTTGCCCGGCGCTTCCCGATCATCCGGTTCGATGCGGCCATGGTCCTGGCGCGGAAGCACGTCGAGCGGCTCTGGTGGCCCCTGCCCGGTGCCGGCGACGGGATCCCGTCACGAGCCGAGCACGCCATGCGCAAGGCCGCGTTCGACAAGCTCATGCCACACGAGTTCTGGCGCGAGGTCGTGGACCGCGTCGCGGCCGAGGTCCCGGACACGCTCCTGCTGGCCGAGGCGTTCTGGCTGCTCGAGGGCTACTTCGTGCGGACCCTCGGCATGCATCGCGTGTACAACAGCGCGTTCATGCACATGCTCCGGGACGAGGACAACGCGGGGTACCGGAAGGTCATCCGGGAGACCGTCGAGTTCGATCCCGACATCCTCAAGCGCTACGTCAACTTCATGAGCAACCCGGACGAGGAGTCCGCTCAGGAGCAGTTCGGCTCGGGCGACAAGTACCTCGGCGTGGCGACCCTGCTCATGACCCTGCCGGGCCTCCCGATGCTCGGCCACGGCCAGGTCGAGGGCTTCTCCGAGAAGTACGGGATGGAGTTCCGCCGCCCGCGACTCGATGAACGGCCGGACGACGGCCTCGTCGAACGGCACGAGCGCCATCTCTTCCCGCTCGTCCGACGGCGTGCCCAATTCGCTGATGCTCGCGACTTCCTGCTGTACGACTTCGTCCGCGACGATGGCTCCATGGACGAGAACGTCTATGCCTACTCGAACGGGTCGGACGACCAGCGATCCCTGGTCGTGTACCACAATCGATTTGGCGACACGACCGGCACGATCCGCGATTCCGTGCGGTTCGCCGTCAAGGGGGCCAATGGCTCGAAGTCGATGGTGCAGCGCTCGCTGGCCAACGGCCTCGGACTCCCCCTCGATCCGGACGCGATGATCGGGTTCCGGGACGAACGCGGCGGCCTCGAGTACCTGCTCCCGGTCGCTCGCCTCCGCGATGGCGGTCTCCGGCTGACCCTGGACGCCTATCGATGCCACGTGTTCACGGACTTCCGCGAGCTCCGCAATGGATCCGGCCAGCCATGGAGCCGTCTCGCCGCGCAGCTCGACGGCGCGGGGGTTCCGAGCCTCGCCGACGCGATCCGGGATATCGAGCTCGAGCCGGTCCACGACGCGCTCCGGCGCGCGGTCGCCGACGTCGCGAGCCTGGCCGACCTCGTTTCCGCGATCGCTTCCGCCGGTTTGCCGCTCCTCCCAAGGCGCGACCAGCGGGCCGCGTCGGGCGATCCCGTCACGCCAGCCTCCCGGCTGGCGGCGATCCCCACGCTCTCTGCCAACCCGCGAGAGGCCACGATCCTCCACGCCTGGTGCCTCCTCGATCCGATCGCGGCTGCGTTCGGGGTGCCCGCGATCGGTTCGCTCCGCCTGGCCGGGCCACTCGACGGAGCCCTGGCGGCGCGCCACGGCCTGGGCGGCGACGACGCGCGCGGCGTCACGACCGACGCGATGGTCCTGGTCGCAGCAGCGTCGCCGATCGGAACGGGCGCCCGACCGGCGACCGTCCCGGCGCGACTGGCGCGGTGGCTCGGCGACCCGATCGTCCGGGCCGGGCTCGGGGTCAATGCCTGGGATGGCGCCGCGTGGATCGACGCGGGCCGGCTGTCCGCGCTGGCCGACCGATGGGCCTCGACCCGGATCGTCGACGGGACCGCTTCGCGCACCGCCCGCGCCGATGCCACCCGCCTGCGAAGGACCGTGGAGCGGGCGGGTTATCGCGTGGACACGCTCGGCGCGGCCGCCGCCCGCAGGACGAGGCCGCGGTAGCCGGTAACGAACCCGCCCTCGAGGAGCGCCGCCCGGTGGGGTGAATCGGCCACCGGCAGGCCATCGACCTTCGTGATCAGCAATTCCCGTTCGCGGCCCGGCCCGACAAGGAATCGCAGGGCCGCCGCGGCGGCCGTTCCGACGGCGACGTCGTCGAACGCCGGCAGCGTCTGGAGTGTCCTCCCGCCGCGCTCGAGGTAGAGCACGGCGACCCCATCCACGAGGATCACGAACGCGCCGGCGGCCCGCTGGAGCGGGCGCCGGTCGTCCGGGCCGCGTCGAGGCCACGGGAGCGCCGCGCCGTACGGGTTGGCCGGATCGGCCGCCGCCAGCACGTGGATCGCGGTCGTGGCCGAGCGCTCGGCCGATGGGTCCCGCACCGAGCGCAGCCGGTCGATCGCACCGGCCAGCGCGAACTGGGCTGCCCCCAGGCCCTCCACGAAATAGCCGCGCCGGATCCGGCCGGCATCCTCGAGGGCCCGCAGGACCGGGTACACGCCCGCGAACCCGCCGGCGACATCCTCGGCCATGACCGCGTCCCGGACGAGGATCCCATGGCGCTCGAGGAGCGCGAGGGCCGTCGCGTGGAGCCGCTCCGTCGGTGATCCGGCGGTGCCGGTTGGCGGAACCAGCGACCAGCGGCCTGCGGCCTCGGGTGGCCCGAGCGCGGTGAGCCGCCCCGCCCGCGGACGGGCTGCGGAGCTCGCCGGCCGCTTCCAACGCAGGGCCCGGAGCGGCGCGAAGGTGTCGTTGGTGACCTCGCCGGCCCAGACGAGATCCCACAGCGCATCCAGCACCTCGCGATCCCTGCCACCACCGGCCGCGCCGAACAGGTCGCGGTAGAACGAGGCCCCGTGCGCCGCGAGGTGGTCGCGGATCGCCACGTGCCGGGGATCATCGACCGCCGGACCCGGGTCGGATGGCCCGATCGGGCGGAGGCTCTCGCGGCCGGGTCGCGTGAGAACGATCCGTCCGTCGTCGCGGCCAAGGGTGCCGCGGCCGACCCAGGCCACCTCCCCGAGCGCTCCGAGCTCATCGAGCAGGCGCGGCTGATAGCCGGGCACGCGGGCGGGCAGGATATCGCGTTCCAGCACCGAGGCCGGGATCGCGACCCCGGACAGTTGGTCGACCACAGCGGCGAGGCGCTCCAGGGCGGCCGAGCCACGCAGCGGTGCCTCGTATGCATCGACGGCCGCGACGCCCTGCCAGGCCGGCAGGAACCGCGCGAGGGCGGCCGGTTCCACCGGCTCCACGGCGTGACGGAGCCTCGCCAGCGACCGGCGTCGGAGCTGGCGAAGGACCTCGGGGTCGCACCATTCACGCTCGCTGCCGCCGGGCCGGAACTCGCCACGGACCAGCGAACCGGCCGCGACCATGCGCCCGAGCGCGTCCTCGACGACCCCGATCGGCATGCCCCAGCGGCCGCCCGGTTCTGGGGCAAGGAACGGGCCGTGCGTCCGGGCCCATCGGGCGAGCAGGCCCTCGAGCGCGGCAGTCGCCGGCGCCAGGAACGCCTCCGGGACCCCGGCCGGCGGGACCGCGCCCACCCCGTCCCGGTACCTCGCGACATCCTCGATCGCGATCCAGCGCTCCTCGCCGCCCACCCGCAGGCTCACGGCGCGCCGCATCGAACGGAGCCCTGCGAGCCAGGAACGCGCGTTCGGCTGGCCGCCATCGACACGGGCATCGACCTCGACGTCGGCAAGGTCGCCGAGGCGGCGGAGCAGGTCGTGGACCTGGTCGAGCGTGCCCGCGCGCCGGTCGTCCGCGAGGGCCTGGAGCGACAGCTCGAGGTCGGCGAGGGCGTCGCCATCGAGCAGCTCCCGGAGCTCCTCCTGACCCAGCAACTCCCGCAGCAGGTCCCGATCGAGCGCCAGCGCCCCGGCGCGACGTTCGGCCAGCGGGGCGTCGCCCTCGTACATGTACGCGGCGACGTAGTCGAACAGCAGGGACGAGGCGAATGGCGAGGCCCGGGTCGTCTCGACGGCGTGGATGACGATCTCCCGGCGCTCCACCGCCCGCAGGACCTCCCGAAGAGCGTCGAGATCGAAGACGTCGGACAAGCATTCGCGATACGTCTCGACGAGGATCGGAAAACTGCCATGGCGCGACGCCACCGCGAGGAGATCGGCGGATCGCTGGCGCTGCTGCCAGAGCGGCGTTCGCGTGCCGGGTCGCCGACGCGGGAGCAGGAGCGCGCGGCCGGCATTCTCGCGGAACCGTGACGCGAACAGGGCGGAACCGCCGAGCGTCTCGACGACCAGGTCCTCGATCTCCTCCGAGCCGGGAAACAGGAGCGCCTCGATCTCGGCCAGGCGGGCAAGGGATCCATCGCCCTCGCCCTCGGGCAGCCGGATGGCGATCCCGTCATCGGACCAGATCGTCTGCGCCTCGATCCCGAGACGATCCCGGAGGCGTTGCTCGATGGCCAGGGTCCAGGGCGCATGGATCCGTCCGCCGAACGGGCTGAGGATCACAAGGCGCCAGTCGCCGAGTTCGTCGCGGAACCGCTGGACCACGATCCGCCGGTCGGTGGGCAGGGCGCCCGAGACCTCGAGCTCCTCGTCGAGGTAGGCGAGGAGGTTGCGAGCGGCCAGCTCATCGAGGTCGTGAGCGGTTCGGAAGCGGGTCGTCGCCGCCGCCCGGCCACGGGCACCGCGCCCGATGTCCGATTCCACCTCGCGAACGAAGGCACCGATGGCGCGGCCCAATTCGATCGGGCGACCAACCGCGTCGCCCTTCCAGAATGGCAGCTTGCCGGGCACACCGGGCGCCGGCTGGACGATCACCCGGTCCGGCGTGATCTCGAGGATCCGCCAGCTGCTCGCGCCGAGCACGATGACGTCGCCGTGCATCCCGGCCCGGAGCTCGTAGACCATCTCTTCGTCGAGCTCGCCGACACGCCGGCCCGGCGTGCCCGGCTCACCGGCAAGGAAGACCCCGAACAGCCCGCGGTCCGGGATCGTGCCGCCCGAGGTGACCGCGAGCATCCGCGCGTCGCGCCGGCCCTCGACGACATCGCTGACCCGGTCCCACACGACGCGTGCCTTGAGCTCCGCGAATTCGTCCGATGGGTACGCCCCGGCGAGCATGCCGACGACGGCCTCGAGCGCGTCACGCGAGAGCGTCTCGAATGGCGCCGCGCGGGTAACCACGGCATGCAGGTCCGTCACGGTCCACGGTTCCATGACCGTCATCGCGACGATCTGCTGGGCCAGCACATCGAGCGGGTTGCGTGGCAGGACCGTCGTCTCGATGGCAGCCTCGTGCATCCGCCCCACGACGACCGCGGCTTCAAGGAGATCGCCTCGGAACTTGGGAAAGACGACACCTCGCGACGGTTCGCCGACCTGGTGGCCGGCCCGCCCGACGCGCTGCAATCCGGAGGCCACGCTGGTCGGCGATTCGACGAGGATCACGAGGTCCACCGCCCCCATGTCGATCCCGAGCTCGAGGCTGCTGGTGGCCACGAGGGCGGGCAGCCGCCCGTCCTTGAGCGCCTCCTCGATCTCGAGCCGCTGTTCGCGGGCGATGCTGCCGTGATGGGCCCTGACGAGATCCTCGCCGGCGAGGTCGTTGAGCCGATGCGCCAGCCGCTCCGCGAGCCGTCGCGAGTTGGTGAACACGATCGTGCTGCGATGTGCGCGGATCAACTCGAGGATGCGGGGATGGATGGCCGGCCAGATGCTCGTCCGGAGATCGTCCCGCCAGGCCGGTGCATCGGAGGCCGTTGCCGCAGTTCCCGCATCAACCGGTGCGAGTTCGCCGATGCGGCTCATGTCCTCGACCGGGACGACGACCTCGAGTTCGAGCACTTTGCGGGTCCCGGTATCCACGATCCGGACCTCGCGGCCCGGTCCGATGCCACCGAGGAACCGGGCGATGGTCTCGAGGGGCCGCTGCGTTGCCGACAGGCCGATCCGCTGGAGCGGTGGCGCTCCGTCGGCGCGGATGGCCTCGAGGCGCTCGAGCGACAGCGCGAGGTGGGCACCACGCTTGCCCCCGGCGATCGCATGGACCTCGTCGATGATCACCGTCTCGACCTGGCGGAGCGTCTCCCGGGCCGCCGAGGTCAGGAGCAGGTACAGGCTCTCGGGCGTCGTGACGAGGATGTCGGGCGGAGCGGTGGCGAGCCGGCGACGATCCTCCTGCGGGGTATCGCCGGTCCGCGAGGCGATCGAGATCGACGGCGCGGGCTCGCCGAGCTGCTGGGCGGCGAGGGCGATCCCGTGGAGCGGGGCCCGAAGGTTGCGCTGGATGTCATAGGCGAGTGCCTTGAGGGGCGAGACGTATAACACCCGGACGCGGCCCGGTGCCGTCCGCGTCGGCGGCGGCGACGGGTCCCGGGCCAGCCGATCCAGGCACCACAGGAATGCGGCGAGGGTCTTGCCGCTCCCGGTCGGCGCATGGATCAGCGTGTGATGACCGGCGGCGATGGCCGGCCATCCGCCGGCCTGGGCGGGCGTCGGCGCCTCGAACGCTCCCTCGAACCAGGCTCGGACGGCCGGCCCGAACGGCGCCAACGGGTCGGCGAGCGAGGGCGCTCCGGCTGGATCGGCCTTCGATTTCACAGGTCTCGGAGTGTACCGCGTGGCTCTCCAATCGATCGCATGTTCGAAATCCGTCGCGCGCCGACCTCGTTGCTATGCCCGGGCCATTTGACCTTCCTTCAGCGACCAACAGGCACGGGTCAGAGGGCCATCTGACCGTAGAGCGGGCCAGTCGGCGGGACCAGGATGACAACAGGAGAGGACCAGCCCAGACTTGGCCCCGGCTCACCCCGCCGACGCCCTGGTCCCGGCGGACATATCGAAGGGACGCGAGAGAGATGATGAACCTCAGGAAGTGGGCAACGCCCCTGGCGTTGCTGGCAGCCGCGCTGGTCTTCTGGATGGAGATCCCGGTCACCGAGATCCGCCCCGAGACCCTGGGCGGCGATTCGCTTCGATCGATCGTGACCGTGGCCTTCTGGATCCTGGCGGTCGTGGTCCTGGGGCTGCTCTTCACGGACCGAAATGCACCACAAGCCCAGGTGGTCGAAGTTGAAGGGCCGGCGTTCACGCGGTTCCTGTTCAGCAACACCAAGGCCGGCCTGTTCTGGTTGCCGGTGCGTCTGTTCCTCGGCTTCGCGTGGATCGAGGCAGCAGTCCACAAGATCACTGGCACGGGCTGGCTGGACGGCGGCGCTGCGCTCCAGGGCTACTGGACGAACGCGGTGTCGATCCCGGAGAAGGGCAGACCGCCGATCTCCTTCGAGTGGTACCGCGACTTTCTCAACCTCCTGCTCAACAACGACGCGCATACCTGGTTCGCTCCACTGATCGCCTTTGGCGAGCTGGCGGTTGGGGTCGGCCTGGTGCTCGGGGTCCTCACCGGCGCGGCCGCATTCTTCGGAGCGCTGATGAACATGTCCTTCCTGCTGGCCGGCTCCGCGTCGACCAACCCAGTGCTGTTCACGTTTGCGATCGGCCTGATTCTGGCGTGGCGTGTCGCCGGCTACTACGGGATCGACCGCTACCTGCTCCCGAAGCTCGGGACTCCATGGCGTTCAAAGGTCTCCGGGCAGCCGATGAGCACGGGTGGCTAATCGAGCAACCCGCAGCCGCACCACGATCGACCCGGGTTCGGTGCCCGGGTCGATCCATGTCCGGGCCCAGGATGGACCCAGGCAGGCCTCGCAGACCCGCGGTCAGCGTCGCGCAACCATCGCGAGGGGGTCAGCCTTCGCGATCTCGCCGGTCGCCGGC
>JANMPD010000162.1:0-1981 GCA_031369685.1 Chloroflexota bacterium
TCGTACCGGTGAAGGTGAGCCCAAGCGTGACTCCGAGCAGCCCGAGGCCGATCAGCCAGTTCGCCTCTCTTGGGCGCTTGTAGGCGCCGGTCGCGAACACGCGGCCCATGTGGAGGAGAACCGTTGCCATCACGATGTTCGCGACCCAGAAATGGACCCCGCGAACGAGATCGCCGAATGGCGCCACGTTCAGGATGTACACGACGCTCTCGCGCGCCGTCGCCGGCGTCGGATGGTAGAACTGGGCGAGCCAGATCCCCGTCGCGGCGAGGATCAGGAATCCAAAGAAGGTGATCCCACCGAGGATGTATCCGATCCCGTTGGCGTGGGCGGGAACCGGATAAGCCAGGCCGCTCAGCCCAAGACGCTCATCGAGCGCTCCCCAGGCCCTGCGCCAGCGTCCTCCCTGGAGAGAGAGTTCGCTGCTCGTCATTCTGAATCTCCTCCCTGGTGCCCGGAACACCGATGGTTGTCGATAGCAGTTGACCCGACCTACCTTAGCGCACGGTTAGAGCGGTCTTGGCGCCCGATGAGTTATCGCCGGAGGCAGGGTCGAGGCCGACTTCCGTTCCCCGCCGATCGGTGAGTGGCTGTGCTCGAACGGATCTGGATCTTGCCTCGCGAGCCAGCGGTCGGGTCCGGCGCCGAACGTTTCGGCACACGCAATCTCGCAGAAGTAGTACGACGTACCCGCGTCGGCGACGACGATCGCCGTGTCGAGCTCGACCGTCATGCCACACACCGAGTCGACGACGGTTGTTGCGGTCTCGTGCATCTCGTTCTCCTTGTTTCCTGGACTCCTGAACATGGACTGCCGACCAATGGAGCGGCTGTCCCTGAAGGCGCCGTCCTCGAGCCAGAGGACCCGGTCGGCGATGTCGCGAATGCGCTGGTCGTGGCTGACGATGACGACACTCCGGCCCTGCTCCTTCGCGATCCGGCGCAGGAGCCGCATGATCTCGTGGCCGATCTTCGAGTCGAGGTTGGCGGTCGGCTCGTCGGCCAGGATGAGCGCCGGGTCGTTGATCAACGCCCGGGCGATCGCCACACGCTGCTTCTCGCCACCCGAGAGCTTCTCGGGCAGGAAGTCCAGCCGCTCGCCGAGACCGAGGTCCGTCAAGAGCGCGGTCGCCTTGTTGCGTGCGGCGCGCCCGTTGAGCCCGGCCAGCTCAGCGACGATCGCCACGTTCTCCAGTGCGGAGAGCGCTGAGAGCAGGTTGAAGTCCTGGAAAACGAACCCGAACTCGCGCAGCCGGATGTCCGGCAGGCGACCCTCCGAAAGCGCGCTGATATCGATGCCATCGAAATGGATCGAGCGTTCAGTCGGCTTGAGCAGTGCGCCCATCATCGACAGCAACGTTGTCTTGCCCGAGCCCGACGGGCCCATGATGAGGACGACCTCGCCAGGCTCGACGGCGAGACTGACCCCGCGGACCGCGGTCACGGCAGCATCGCCCACGCCGAACCGCTTCGTCGCGTCACGCACTTCGAGTGTCAGGGTGGTCATGTCACAACTCCACTTCGGAAGACGATGGCCGGGTCGAGTTCCGCGACCTGGCGAATCGGGAGGATGGCGGCGAGTCCGGCGATGACGATCGCGAACAGCCCGACCTTGATGAGCGACGCGGCGGTGATCGCCAGCTCGAGACTGAGATCGGTCCTCGCCACCATGAACCCGACGAGCCCGGTGAACGCGAGGCCGATCACAAATCCGACGGCGACGCTCAGCACAGCCTGGGCGAGCACCATCCGGTAGAGGACGCGATTGCGGGCTCCGAGGGCCTTGAGGACTCCGTACTCCCGCCGCCGGGCCAGCGTTGCGATGTAGACCGTGAGTGCGACGACCGCCAGCCCGACGACGAAGCCGACAACGTTCATGATCGAGATGATCTCGGCGCTCATGTCGGTCACGAGCCGCCGCTCTCCGGCCGCGAACGCATCGCGCGACTGGGCGGTCACACCCGCGACCAGCCGCTCGATC
>JANMPD010000173.1:0-4871 GCA_031369685.1 Chloroflexota bacterium
CGAGTTCCGGCGCCGGAACGCGTACGAGCTGAACGACATCACCCCCACGGGCCAGATCCTCCGGGAGAGCGTCGCGGCCCAGGAGGTCCTCCGCCTGGCCGTTGAGGCAAGCGACTTCGAGGGCATGCGCCAGGCGACGGCCGCTGCTGCCGCGGCCCGTGGCGGCTCCGGGATGCTCCCGCCCGGCCGGTTGCGTTCGGGATCCGCATCGAGCGCCTCGGGGATCGGCATCGCGCTTGCCTGGCACGGGGCGGGGTTCACGGGCTCGGGCGAGGTCCACATCGGGTCCGTCGCGTCGGTGGAGCTTGCCGCCGACGGTCGCGTCCGGGTCCTCATCGGATCCACCGAGATGGGCCAGGGCACCAATACGATCTTCCCGCTGATGGTGTCGGCCGAACTCGGGATCGCGGGCGATTCCGTTGAGATGGCGGCCGTGGACACCGCATTCGTGCCGGACAGCGGGCCGACCGTCGCCAGCCGTACCGCGATGGTCGTGGGTGGCCTGTGCATCAACGCTGCGCGGCGTCTGCGCGCCGAGGTCGAGGAACGGAACGATGGTCGGCCGTTCGCCGAGGTCTATCTCGCGGATGCCGCCGCCCACGGGGCAACGCGGGTGGACCAGGCCTTCGAGCCGTATCCCGGCGTCAACTTCGATGACGCGACCTATCGCGGTGATGCGTACCCGGCCTTCGGCTGGGCGGCCTGCGTCGTCTCGGTGGACGTGGATCTCGATACCGGCGAGGTATCCGTCCGGGACGTGGTGGCCGTCGACGACGTCGGAAAGGTGCTCCACCCGATCCTGTGCGAGGGCCAGGTGGAGGGTGGCACCCTCCAGGCCATCGGCTACGCCACGATCGAGGAGATCAAGCTGGACAACGGCCGCTACCTCAACGACCGACTCGCGACCTATCTCATTCCGACCGCGCTCGATGCGCCCAACATGACCACGATCCTGGTCGAAGCCCCATTCAGCGGGGCTCCCCACGGCGCCAAGGGCGTCGGTGAGCTGCCGATGGATGTCGGTGCCCCGGCGGTCGTCGCCGCGATCCACGACGCGGTCGGGGTCTGGGTCACGGAGCTCCCTGCCACGCCGGAGCGCATCCTGGCGGCGCTCGACGCGGCGGGCACGCGCTCGGAAGGCGCGGCGTGAAGGCCATCCGCTTCCTGGTCAACGGCGCGCCCGCGGAGGTCGACGTCCCAGGCTCCCGGCGCCTCCTCGACGTCCTGCGCGAGGACCTCGGCCTGACGGGGACGAAGGAAGGCTGCGGGGAAGGCGAGTGCGGTGCCTGTTCGGTCCTCATGGACGGCCAGGTCGTGGACGCCTGTCTCGTGCCGATGTCCCAGGTTGACGGGCGGATCATCCGGACCGTCGAGGGTCTGTCCCTCGCGGCCCGCGAGCGGGGCGATCTCGATACGCTCCAGGAAGCGTTCCTCACGTTCGGGGCGGCGCAGTGCGGGATCTGCACGCCCGGCATGCTGATGGCGGCCAGGGCGTATCTGGACAACGGCGGCGGCCCCGATCACGGCGCCATTCGCGAGGGGATCGCCGGTAACCTCTGCCGGTGCACCGGCTATCAGAAGATCGTGGAGGCAATCGCGGCGGTCGCGGCGGGGGATACGGCATGACGAAACCGAGGAAGTCCGTGCGCGCCGCTGGCGCCGCGGGGGCCGATTCAGCGGCCGACGACGCGGCACCACAGCCGGGGCCGACACCCGAGAGCGCGGCGCCGGAGTGGACTGCCGCCGCCGAGCCGACGGCCCCGGACAACGAACGTGCTGCCGCACGATCAGGCCGCGAGTCCGGTGACCTCCTGGTGGCCATGTCGCCACGCCAGATCATCGGCGGGTTCGCGGTGCTGGCGGGACTGATCGTGATGCTTCGGCGCCGTCGCCGGGACAAGGGCTGATGCCCTTCGAACCGCCCATCGATGTCCCCAAAAGCCTGTCCGAGGCCTACGGGATGCTCGCCCGGGGCCGCCGAACGCCGATCGCGGGTGGCACGGACCTGATGGTCAGGATCACGGGCGAGATCGGCGAGCCACCTGGGTACCTGCTCGATGTCTCGCGCCTGCGTGCACTCGAGGGCATCACGCTGGAATCTGGCGTGCTCGTGCTCGGGGCCCGGACGACGTACACCGAGATCCGGCGCGACGTCCTGTGCCAGGCCCATCTCCCGGCGCTCGTAGCGGCGGCGGCGACCATCGGAGCCGCGCAGATCCAGAACCGCGGGACCATCGGCGGGAACATCGCCAACGCCTCGCCGGCCGGCGACATGCTGCCGGTCCTGCTGGCGAGCGACGCCGCGGTCGTCGTCGGCAGTGCCCGCGAGGAGCGCTCGATCGCCGCCGCCGCGTTCTTCACGGCCTATCGCCGGACGGCCCTCGCCGACGACGAACTGATCCTCCGCATTCGCATTCCGCTGCCGCCCGGCCGCGAACTCCGGTTCCGCAAGGTCGGGACGCGCCGCGCGCAGGCGATCTCCAAGGTCGTGATGAGCGTGGCCTGGCGAGCGCATGGTCCGACGAGCGGTTGGTCCGACGTCCGGGTTGCTCTCGGCTCGGTGGCCGCCACCCCGATCCGGGCCACCGCGACGGAAGCCGTCCTCGAGGGCCAGCGCCCGACGCCCGAGGTCGCCGACCATGCTGCCGAGGTGCTCGCAGCCGAGCTCCAGCCGATCGATGACGTCCGGTCCACGGCCGACTACCGAAGGACCGTTGCGGCCCGAATCCTGCATCGCATCCTGCGCGACGCCGGCGGGTGGTGACCACCGACCTCGAGCTCGGCAGGGTCAACGCGGCCGACCCGGCAGCGTTCGTGGGGATGGTCGCGCCACTGTTCGAGGGCGCGCCCCGGTTCCTGGATCGGCTGGCGGCCGCGCGTCCGTTCGCGGACTGGGGGTCCTTGTTCGCCGCGGCCCGTGCAATCGCCCACGCGATGCCGGAGTTCGAACAGATCGAGCTCATCGACGCGCACCCGCGTCTGGGTGCCCCGCCCGCAACCGTTTCCGAGATGTCGTTCCGCGAGCAGGGCTACGACCGGGACGCCGCGGGCGAGCCGCGCGCGACCGCAGGCATCGAACCGGCCCGCCCCGGCGCTGCGGGCGCCGACCCGGCCCTTCCCGGCGCTCCTGGCGCCGTTGCGCCCGACCCGGCACGCCCCCGCGCTACGGGCGCCGTGACGCCCGCTGCGGACCCGCCAGGGATCGAGCGTGATCGGGTGACCGCCGAACTCGAACGACTGAACGTGGCCTACGAGACCCGGTTCAGGTTCCGGTACTGTGTCCGCGTGGGCGGCCGTCCGCGGGCCGCGCTGCTGCCGGACATGGAGGCATCGCTCGAGGGAGACCCGGAAACGGAACGTCACCGGGCGCTCGACGCGGTCGTGGACATCGCGATGGACCGGCTCAGCGCAGCGCTCGGACTGAATACGTGAAACAGGAGGATCCGGTGTTCGAACTGGGAGCCAATCGGTACGGCAAGTCGCGGATCCGCCTGGTCACCGTCGATCGATCCATGGATCGGCACGAGATGCGCGACCTCACGGTCGACGTCTCCCTCGAGGGCGACTTCACGGCGGCCCACGTCGACGGCGACAACGCGAACATCGTTGCGACGGACACGATGAAGAACACGGTCTATGCGTTCGCGCGCGAGCATCTGACGGGACCGCCCGAGGTTCTTGGACTGGCCGTGGCCCGACACTTCGCGGCCTATCCGCAGGTGGACAAGGCCGTGATCACGCTCCGCCAGCACGGCTGGACGCGTATTCCGTTGGCATCCGGTGGGTCGCCCGACGCCTTCACCCGATCCGGCGACCTGACGCGAGTGGCGATCGTCGCCGCGTCCGCGGGCGGGGCAACCGTCGAGGCCGGCATCGAGGACCTGACCGTGATGAAGACGACGAGGTCGGCGTTCACGGGCTTCGAGCGCGACAAGTGGACGACTCTGCCCGAGGCGGACGATCGGATCATGTCCACGAAGATCGCGGCAGTCTGGGGCTACGGCGAAACGGCCGCCGAGCCCGGCTTCGACTTCGATGTGGCCTTCGATGGCGCCCGATCCACGCTCCTCACCGTCCTTGCCGAGCACTTCAGCCCGTCCGTCCAGACATCGGTCTGGATCATGGCCACCGCGATGCTCGAGGCGGATCCCGCGATGGACTGGGTACGGATGGTCCTTCCGAACCTCCATCACTGGACCGTGAACCTCGAGCCGTTCGGGCTCGACAACCGGGACATGGTGTACGTCTCCACGACCGAGCCGCACGGCCTGATCGACGCCACGGTCCGCCGGAGCGCGTGAGCGGATCGGCCGGCATGCGCAACAGGATCCCGGGATGAGCCTCGACGTCGAGGTCGTGGGTGCCCACGTGGCGGGGATCGAGGATGTGCTGACCCCCGCCGCCCTGGCGTTCCTCGGGGATCTCGAGCGACGGTTCCGCGATCGGCGGGCCGGGATCCTGGCGGCGCGGGTCGAGCGCGCCGCGCAGGTCCGGGCCGGCGCGGAGCTGGGGTTCCTCCCGGAAACCGCGGCGATCCGGGCCGACGATTCGTGGCGGGTCGCGGACACGCCTCGCGATCTGCGGGACCGGCGCGTCGAGATCACCGGCCCGGCCGAGCCGAAAATGATGATCAACGCCCTGAACTCCGGAGCTCGCTGCTTCATGGCCGACCTCGAGGATTCGCTCTCGCCGACTTGGGCGAACGTGATCGGCGGGCAGGCCGCCCTCCGCGAGGCCGTTCGCGAGCGGCTCGCCTTCACTTCGCCCGAGGGCAAGGACTACGCGCTCGGCCCCGATCCGGCGGTCCTGCTCGTCCGGCCCCGCGGCTGGCACCTCGACGAACGCCACTTGCTGGTGGACGATGCCCCGAT
>JANMPD010000198.1:0-6130 GCA_031369685.1 Chloroflexota bacterium
AGGATGGCGATGATCGGGATCATCGTCTCGGGTAGTGCCGTGCCCACCGCCGCGAGAACCGATCCGACCGCGCCCTCGGCCAAGCCGAGCTTTCGCCCGAACCATTCGATGCTGTTGGTGAACAGCTCGGCGCCCGCGAGGATCAGGACGAACGAGATGGCGAGCACGATGAGATCCAAGCTCAGGCTCCGATGCTGCTGAGAAGGCCGGGGGTGCCGATGAGGACGCCGGTCAGGATGACCACGAGTACGAGGCCGGCGATCAGGGCCATCGATCGATCGCCGACACGAGCGTACCCCAGCCCCGACACGGCGACCCGGGCCGCCGGCGTAAGGAGCACCACGACCAGTCCCAGCCACAGGAAACCGGCCGGCTGCAGCCCGACGAGATCGGCGATCAGGCGCGCAGGATCGAAGTCCGGGGCAACATCGAGCGGCGATCGGCCGGTCGCCAGCATCAGGACCACCCCGATGGCGATCAGTGTCACCGCGACGTACGTCCCGACTCGAAGCAGGCGTGCAATCCGGCCGTCCATCCCGGAATCGCTCGACGCCACGCCGGGGACCTGATCCGGGGACTCGTCGCTCATTGGATTCCCGCCGCTCGTCGGAGCATCTGGAACGCCGTGTACAGGAGCACCGCGCTGAACAGCAATCGCAGGGCGCCGAGGTCAATGCGGTGCGCGACCCTCGAGCCGATCGAGGCACCCACGAACACCCCGATGGCCGTGGGACCGGCGGCATACGGATCGATGCCGCCTCGAAGGAGGTAGATCCAAGCGCTGGTCGATGCGGTGATCCCGATGACGAGATTGCTAGTCGCCGTGGCGACCCGGAGCGGGACGCCCATTACGACATGCAGGACCGGCACCTTGATCAGTCCCCCACCGATCCCGAGGAGCGCCGAGGCGACACCGGCGAACACGCTCCCGACCAGGCCGGGGCCAAGGTTCCGGACGCGGTATCCGGGACCGGACAGGCGCGCCGTGAACGACGAGGCATCCTGAACCGGACCTGGGGATGCCTCCACCATGTCGGGCGTCGGGCCGGATCGTCGTCGAAGCATCGTCACCGCGACGTAGGTCATCAGGACCGAGAACAGTCCGGCGAGGACTCGCTCATCGAGCAGGAAGGCGATCAGTCCGCCCAGGAGCGCGCCGATCGCCGTGAACAACTCGAGCGTCATCCCGAGGCGAAGGTTCGCCACGCGCCGCTCGAGGAAGACACTCGCGGACGCACCACTCGTCACGATCACGCACACGAGCGATACCCCGATTGCCTCACGGAGCGGCAGGTGGAACCCGAGGGTCAGGAGCGGGACGATGAGCAGGCCACCGCCCAGCCCGAGCAGGGATCCGAAGATCCCCACGCCGATGCCGCCGACGAGCATCAGGAGGGCGACGTCCATTCGATCAGGCGGCTGGAGCGGTCATGGGACGGATGCCCACGACCTGCCTACGGGCGCAGGTGCTGCGGGGCGTACGGCAGGAGCGCCACGATCCGCGCGCGCTTGAGGGCGACGGAAAGCTCGCGCTGATGGCCGGCACAGGTCCCGGTCTTGCGTCGTGGCTCGATCTTGGCTCGCTCGGACAGGAACCGGCGGAGGCGGTTGACCTCCTTGTAGTCGATGACTCCGGTCTTGTCGGCGCAGAACGTGCAGACCTTGCGACGTCGGCGGTCCCGGTAGTCGTCCTTCTTGCGTGTGCGCGGTGCTGGCATGTGCTGGTCTCCTCGCCGCGCCCGCTACCGGTCGCGTGATGGTCAGATGAAGGTCAGAAGGGAAGTTCGTCGATCTCGGTGTCGTCGTACCCGCCACCCGATGGCGGACCCCCGGCGGAGCCGGCGGACCCACCCGGGGCGCCCTGGCCGCCCGGTGCGCCCGGTGCTCCGGAGAAGCCGCCCTCCTGGTCACGCTTGTCGAGGCCCATGACGTTGTCGGCGCTCACGTCCAGGGACATGCCCTTGCGCCCGTCGTTGGTCTCGTACTCGCGGGTGCGGAACCGGCCGTCGACGAAGACTCGGCTGCCCTTGCGCAAGTTCTCGGCCGCGCGTTCGGCGCGATCGCCCCACACGCTGACGCGAAACCAGTCCGTCGCCTCGATCCACTCGCCACTCTGCTGGTTCTTGGTGGCCTGGTTGACGGCGACGCTGAAGGTCGCAACCGGGCGGCCGTTGGGTGTGTAGCGAAGCTCCGGGTCACGCCCGAGGTTGCCGATGATCTGGATCTTGCAAAGCGCCATCGGAAACTCCTCTCAGTCGATGGCGGCCGGAGCCGCCTCGGTCTCGGATTCGTCGATCCGTTCGGTCCCGTCATCGTCATCCTCATCCTCGGCGGACGGGAGATCAGTGTCATCGATGTCCTCGGACCCATCCTCGCGGAGGGCACGGACCGGGCGTTCCTGGCGAATGAGCAGGTGGCGCATGACCTCTTCGGTGATCATGAGCGTTCGCTCGATTTCGGCGATGGTGCCCGCGGCACCCTCGAACAGGATGATGTGGTAGGAACCTTCGCGGTGCCGATCGATCGGGTAGGCCAGCCGCCGGCGCCCCCAGGGAGCGACCTTGATGATCTGGCCGCCATCGGTCGTGATCTGGCGGGTGGTGCGATCCACGATCGCGGCCATTCGCTCGTCCGACGCGTCCGGACGGAGCACGAGCATGAGTTCATATCGGCGCATGGGCCGTTTTCTCCTTCCAATGGGTATGCCCTGCTGTCCAGCCGGACGCGGAGCGGAAAGGTGGGCCGGGAGTCTACCATGCGTCCCTCCGTTGTATTCTCTGGAGCCGTGGGTCTCCCCGGCCCCGCCCCGATCGCCCACCCGAGGTCACCCTTGGCCACCAGCCGAATCCTGCTGATTTCTGCGGCGCCCGACACCACGGTTGGCGAGGCGCTTCGCGCATCCGGCCACGAGGTGGTGATCACGGCCAGTGCGACGGAGGCCCTCGCGTCGGGCGCGACCGCGGCCTCCACCGAGGTCGTCGTCCTCGACTTCGTCGGGCCGATCGCCGATTCGATCGCTGCCTGTCAACTCGTGCGCGGCGCTGCCCAGTTCGATGGTCTCCCGATTCTGTCGATCACCGATTCTGAGGACATCGAGGACCGGATCGAGCTGCTCGAGGCGAGTGCGGACGACGTGATGGGCCGTCCCTTCGACCCTCGAGAGCTCGACGCGAGGGTCGAGGCCCTTGCCGTCCGACTGCGCCGATCGCGCGACCTGAACCCATCAAGCCACGAGGAAACCTCGATTCGGGATGGGAGCCAGCGGCGAGTGATCGCCGTTTTCTCGCCGAAGGGCGGGGCGGGTACCACCACGATTGCCGTCAATCTGGCGACGTGGCTGGCCTCGCAGGTGGCCGGCTCGACCGTGATCCTCGATCTCGATGCCCAATTCGGTCAGGTTGCGACGCACCTCAACATGACACCACGACAGACGATCCATGAGGTCGCGGGCGATGAGGCGACCCTACGCGAGCCTGGCCTGTTCACGGCGGCGCTGGAGCAACACAGTTCGGGACTCCAGGTTCTCGGCGGATCGACCCAGCTGACTGCGACGGGACTGGCGGAAGCCACCGTCAAGACGATGCTGGCGACAGCGTCCACGGCGTTTCAGTTCGTCGTAGTGGACGCCGGCTCATCCATCGATTCGGGCACGGAGACCGCGCTGACCCAGGCAACGGACCTGATTGTCGTCCTGACGCCCGAGTTCCCGGCCATCAAGGCCGTTCACGCGTTCGGTGAGCTGCTCACGAACGATACGCAGGGAACCGCCGAGGTGTCCTACGTCCTCAACGAAATCTTTGCGCGCGAGTTGCTCAGGCTCCCGGACATCGAAGAGGCGCTCGGCACGAAAGTCGCCCTGACGATCCCGTATGACGCGTTCGCATTTCTCAAGAGCGTCAACGAGGGCGTCCCCGTCGTGATCGGCGCACCGAAGAGCGCGGCTGCCCAGCAGCTCGGACGGTTCGCCGCTCGCCTGGCCGGCATGTCATCCGCCAACACCACGATCGAGCGCAAGGCCAGGGGTCTCGCGGGGTTGTTCGGCCGAGGCTGATCGGGGCTGGCTCGGCCAGCGTCCGAACTCGCCAGGCGCGGCGTGGCAGCGACGCGCGAGCACGGCTGTCCGCCTGCTGCTCCCCGCTCGCGCTGATCCTGGTGCCGGAGAGGAGATTCGAACTCCCACGCCCTTGCGGGCTGCCGATTTTAAGTCGGCTGCGTCTGCCCTTCCGCCACTCCGGCTCGCGCAGCGTACCGAACGTCAGGCGGTCGCGTCGCGAGGATCCGGTTCGAGGCGACCGCCGCGGACCGTGGCCCCAACCACCATCGCCGCGCCGATCAGGACGACGTTCTTGATGATGTACTGGCCCTCGAGCGTCGGCGCGAACGGAAAGATCGAGAACGTCTCTTCCGGGAACAACAGGAGCGGGGTCAGCGTTCCGAGCATCTGGAGCGCCAGCAGGAAGAGCGTCGCCCGAAGGTAGCGCCCAGTAAGCAACCCGAGGCCGATCAGGCTTTCCCAGACGGCCAGGCCCGGCAGGGATACCGACGGCCCTATCAGCCCGAAGCTCATGACCTCGATGGTCCGCGCGGCGAGCGCCTCGGCCGGACTAGCGCCAGGAAAGAACTTCAGCGCTCCGAACCACAGGAAGACGACGCCGAGACCGAAGCGGAGCACGGGAACGCCCCAACGCGCCAGAATCGCCGTGATCCGGACGTCGATCGGCTCGAGCCGCGCTGGGAGCCGACGAGGCTGCATCCGCTTAGCCTACCGCGAGTTTCGGCTCGACCGTCCCCCTGGCCATCACCCCGCCAATCTCGGCGATCTGGCACGGTGGCGCTGGACGAGTGGGCGTCCTGTGCTCATCAGTTGCGCGTTCCGATCCTAGTCGTTGCAGCTATTGGGGATGCTTGTGTCCGGGATGTAACCAGCGAGGTGCAACTGAATCGGGTACCCGAGTCCGGGTACGTACTGAGCCAACCAGGCGTTGAACTGCCCAAAACTGGAACCACCAGCCTGGGCGTAGCTGGAGAAGTCGTGCCCCAGGCAGGCCTGGTTGTTTGGTGTCGCTGCCAGCGTCGCCACGGGCGAGGCAAGTGCGGCTACGAGTGCGACCGCGATCGCGATGCGACGCATGTATCAACTCCCATCGGCCGAGGTCGGTCTCGCCATTGCCCAGCGAGCGATAGGCGACCGTGTTGGGACGCAGCGCTGGTGGGGCCTCGCGGTCCCGTGCCTCCCTGCCGCTGGCGGAGTCTACCCTCAAGGACCCGGATTGAAGCGCCTATGTCCGCTGGTTCCGGTGCGCACTGGCAACACCGGTCTCGCAACGCATGTTCAGGGCGGCGCGATCGGGGGTGATCAGGGTTCCGACGCTCGCGGCCCGAGCGAGGCCAAAGCCGGGCTCAGATCCGGATCGGCGGTCCATACCAGACACTGGCCGCGATGATGACGTAGAGGCCGAGCAGGGCCAGGCCCTCCAGCCAGGTGCTCTCGCCGTCGAAGACGATCAGCGCCGCAATGAGCGCTGCGAGGAACACGGCGCCGAGCAGAAGCGGGCTCAGCACCAGGGTCAGAGCGCCACCGCCGATGAACAGCGAGATCAGGACGAGTGCCGGTGTCAGGGCGATCGCGATCTGGAGGCTGCTGTTCAGGATCAAGCTCACTGCCAGGTCCGTCTTGTTGGCGGCCGCGGCCTTGATCCCAACGATGTTCTCGACCGCATTGCCTGCGATCGCCACGACAACCAGGCCAACGAACGCCTCTGACCAACCAAGACTCGCCATCGTCGGCCTGAGTGCCTCGACGAACAGGTCGGACGTCAGGGCTGCACCGACAGCGCCCATGACGAGGACGCCGATCGCCAGCGGCAACGGCCATACAGCGCCAGCGGATGTCTCCTCGGAGCTCCCGCCGTCGCTGACGCTCGCACCTTTGCCGCCTCCGAGAGAGAACGGGATCGAGGCGGCGAAGACGACCAGCAGGACGATGGAGACGATCACGCTCAGGTCGATGGCATGGCCCGCATCGGGGGCGCCCGGGGCGGTGGCCAGCGTCGGGATCGCGAGGGCGGCGACCGCGAGGAGGAGCAGCGTGGCCATGGTCCGGACCGCGGGCGCGTGGAAGGTCTGGGTG
>JANMPD010000208.1:0-11982 GCA_031369685.1 Chloroflexota bacterium
GCTGGTGGGACGCATCAGCCAGGAATCGCTGGAGCGCCTGATGGTTCTGTTCCAGGGCCTCGAGCATCTCGTTGAACGCGATCGCCAGCTCGCCCACCTCGTCGCCGGGCCGACCAGCCTCCACCCGGGCTCCGAAGTCGCGCGACAGCGCGATCGCCCGGGCCGTATCGGTCACATCGACGATAGGCGCCAGCGCCCGGCGCGCGAGGAGGAGTCCTCCACCCAGCGCGAGCCCGACGACGATCATGCCCCCGAGAATCAGGGCCGCGGTGACTGCGCCGAGCACGTCTCGAAGGGGCCCCGTCGAATCTGCCCAGGCGACGTATCCAAGCCGCTCGCCCGCCGCCCCGATGACGGGCTCCACCGTCATCCTGACCACGTCGTCCGCTATTGCGATCTCTCGCACGGCGTGCTCGTGGCGGTCGGCGGCCGCCAGGTCCTGGTCGGCCAGCGGAAGGGGCTCCACACCGGACCCCGCCGAGTCCGCCAGAATCGACCTGTCCGGCGCCAGCACGACCACCCGCCCGCCGGTTGAGGCGAACTGCTCAACCAGCCGGTCGGACGGATGGAGCGCGCCGGCCGCATCGACGTCCTGGGCGAACGCCCCGCCGGCGTGCTCAGCGTTGGCCAGCACGGCCGAGTCGAACGACCGCTCGAGCTCCGAACGGAGAGCGAGGAAGACGCCCGCCCCGAACGCGATGAGGGCCACCGCCAGGAGCCCCGTGTAGATGAGGGCGAGGCGGGTGCGGATGGACGGCGGTCGCCGCAGGCTCATCACTCCTTGAGCACGTAACCGGCCCCGCGCACGGTGTGGATGAGCCGCGGCTCCCCATCCGCTTCGAGCTTGCTGCGCAGGTAGCGCACGTACACCTCGAGGACGTTCGATTCGCCCTCGAAGTCGTACGACCAGACGTGCTCCATGATCAAGGCACGGGTGAGGACCTTGCGCGGATGGCGCATAAACAGCAGGAGCAGGTTGTACTCGGTGGTCGTGAGCTCGATGGTCCGACCGACGCGACGGGCCTCTCGGGCATCGACATCGAGGTCGAGGTCGGCGAACCGAAGGACCTCGCCTGCGGGCTCCGCTCGGCGTCGAAGCAGGGCGTGGACTCGCGCGAGCAGCTCCTCGAAGCTGAACGGCTTGACGAGATAGTCGTCGGCGCCGGTTTCGAGGCCCTCGACCCGGTCCTTCACCTCGTCGCGTGCAGTGAGCATGAGGATCGCGACCTCGTCGCCCGCCGATCGGAGGCGTCGGGTCACCTCCAGGCCATCGATGCCGGGCATCATCACGTCGAGCACGATGAGATCCGGGAGGTGTTCACGGGCCTTCTCGAGTCCCTCCTCGCCGCTGGCCGCCTCGACCACCCGGTACCCCTCGTAGGCCAGTCCGCGTCGAACGACGGTCCGGATCTTCGGATCATCGTCGACGACGAGGATGCGCGTCGGTTCGCTCATGGCGATCCAGTCTCCGTCAGTGGGTCATTCCGGGCATGTCGCCCATCCCGGGCATCTGGGTCATGTCCGGCGCCATCGTATGTGACGGCGCTTCGCTCGGGGACGCGGGCGCCGTGCTCTGCGACGACGACCCGGTTCCGTCCTTCGGCTTGACGGTGATGGCCACGATCAGGCCTCCCGGTTCCTGGCCGGCGTTCGATGCGTGATGCAGGTCGTGGCAGTGGAGGAGCCATGTCCGGTTGTCTGCGCGGAAGACAACGTCGTACGTGTCGCCCTGCGCGATGTTTAGCGTGTTGAGTCGCTGTGGCTCGCCGAGCGGTTCGCCGTCCTTGGCGAACACGGCCATATCCGTGCCGTGCAGATGCATGGGATGGGTCGTCTGGCTGGGGTTGATGAAGCGCAGCCGTACGAGCTCGCCTTCGGTGACCTCGATCGGATCGGTTGCCGGGAACGACTTCCCGTTGATCGTGAAGTAGTCGTAGCTCATGCTCATCGCGTCCATTCCGGACATCCCGGCACCGATCATCCAGTTGCCGATCGCCAGCGTGTATTCGGCGTCGGCCTGGACGGGGTCGCCCCCCGCCGGCTCGATGATGAACGGGGCATACAGGCCACGGTCCATCTGCTCCCGGCTGTTCGGACCGTGGGCGTGGTACATGAACGTTCCGGCGTGCGGGGCAGCGAACCTGTACGTGTAGGTCTGACCGGGCTCGATCGCCGGCTGCGTCACGCCCGCAACGCCATCCTGGTCATTCGGAACATGCAGGCCATGCCAGCGGATCGAGGTCGGCTGGTCGAGCGCATTCGTGACGGAGATCTCGACGGTGTCACCCTCGGTCACGCGGATTGTCGGGCCGGGAACGGTCCCGTTGAACGTCACCGCGCGCGTGGTGACGCCGGGCAGCAGCTCCCAGTCTGCCTCGCTCACGGTCAGATCGAAGCGCGTCGTCACGCCTGTCGAGGTAACGGCGCGTTCCGTAAGAGCCGCTTCGAGCGCCGCGCGATCGATCGCGACGGGCCGATTCGTGTTCGCAGCGGGCGACGGCGTTGCCGCATGCACGCCGATCGTGCCGACGATGCCGAGTGCCAGCCCGGCAACAAGAGCGAGCATGGCGACGAGTTGCGGGGAGCGTGATGTCATCGGGAACCTCGTGACGATGGCGAACTCAGGTAAGCGATCCTGTCTGGCGAAGCTTGGTGCCAGATGAGAGCGTGCTGAGAACACCGACCGCGCTCACGGCCGAACCTGGTGCGAGGCCAGGCCGGTCGGCCGCCACGCCGCGAGCCGGCAGCGTGCTCCCGACGGAGGTTGAGCACCCGGTCACTCCTCACCCGTTACACCATTCGTGTACACTTCCACCATGGCGCTGAACATCAAGGATCCCGAGACCGAGCGACTTGCCCGTGAGATCGCTGCGCTGACCGGCGAGTCCAAGACCGGGGCCGTCCGGCAGGCGCTCAACGAGCGCAGGCAGCGGCTGCTGCTCGCCCGAAGCGGGCTCGGCCCGGGGGATCGCATGGTCGGCGTCCTCGAACGGCGGCTGTGGCCCCGACTGCCGAGCGATGTCCGCGGGAGTGAACTCAGCAAGTCGGACGAGGAGGCGATCCTCGGCTTCGGTCGGGAGGGTGCGTGATCCTCGATAGCTCGGCGCTCGTGGCGATCGTGCTCGACGAGCCCGAGCGTGATGCCTTCGTGGCGAGAATCAACGCTGCGGATGTCGTCGGCGTGGCCGCTCCGACCCTGGTCGAGGCCGGGATCGTGCTTTCGGCGCGCATCGGAGAAGATGCCGGCGAGATCCTGGCCGAGCTGGTGGCAGCCTCGGACGCGGTCGTGGTCGAGTTCGGTGCTGCCCACTGGCAGGAAGCCGTGACGGCGTGGTGGCGGTTTGGCAAGTCGCGGCATCCCGCGAGCCTGAACTTCGGCGATTGCATCGCCTACGCAACCGCGCGGCTGGCAGGCCAACCGCTGCTCGCCAAGGGCAACGACTTTCCCAGGACCGACATCCAGCTCGCGTAGAGCATCACCGCCACGACAGCCTGCCGCGATCCTGGAGACCCGGCCGGTCCAGGCTGCCGGCGGCGTCGCGATCCTCGCGCCGCCCTGATCATCCAGCGGACGCGCCTGCAAATCGACCATGGGCGCAACCGTGCACACGCAAGTTGACATTGAAGGCTTGACGGCCCAAACATCAGGATGGATCGCCGCATTCCGAACAATGCTCGACGGGCGGTTCAGGCTTGTCGCCGTTCTCGCGACACCCGTTCGTGGAGGCCCGTGCATGGCGGCCAGGAACAAGCGACGGAAAGGTCAGTCTCCCCTACGGGTTGGGATGATCGATGATCGGCGCCCACAGAAACCCGGACGTAACCGGCGACCCATGGTCCTCGCCGGCGCGGTTCTCGCGGCTGTCGCCGTGGCCCTGGTCGTGGCGTTCGTCCTCGTTCGTCCGGGCGATCCGTCCGACACGCCCTGGAGTCGACTTGGGACCGAGGACGTTCACTCGCTGGCGTTCATCGATGGCGACCCCCAGCGACTGCTGTTCGGCCACCACGGCGGGATCCTCGCGACCCCCGACGGCGGGAGGACCTGGGCGCCACTGGCCACCCGTTCGGATGCGATGGGCCTGGGGGTCGCGGCCGGCGGCTCGATTGTGATCGCGGGTCACGAGGTCTTCGCCGAGAGCCGGGACGGCGGCCAGACCTGGGTCGATATCGCCACCGACCTGCCCAGCCTCGACATCCACGGGTTCGCGCGAGATCCGGGCGATCCGGCCCGGATGTGGGTCGGCCTGGCGATCGGTGGGCTGTGGGAGAGTCTCGAAGGCGGGCGTACGTGGACCCAGATCCAGGAACAGAACATCGTCTTTCCCGTCGCGGTTGCGGCGCCCTCCGGGGCAGGCCTCCTCGGGGTGACGGCCGCCGGGATTGGACGCTCGAATGACGGCGGACGAACCTGGCAAACCGTGACGGACCCGCAGCTGTATCCGGTCACTGGTCTCACGGCCACATCCGACGGGTCGATCTTGATCGCCGGTGGTCCGGACCGGCTGGCCCGGTCAGATGATGGCGGGGTCACGTGGTCCAGCCTCCCGTTCAGGGGTCAACCGGCAGCCGTGGCGGTCACGGCCGACGGCCGCTCGATCGCTCTCGTCACCCGGTCGGCGGACTTCTACCGCTCCGACGACGGCGGCCTGACATGGCCGGGGCCATGACCCGGGACGCGCGCTTCGAAGATGTCCTCGGACCCCTGGCCTCGGCGATTGTTCGCGAGGTTGTCTTGCGCGGCGAGGCCAATGTCGGGGATGTCGTCGAAGCCCTGCGTCGCAGCCAGGACCGGGAGCACGCCTACACCACGATCATGACCGTGATGGGCCGCCTTCACGAGAAGGGCGTGTTGGATCGTGAGCTCCGAGGGCGCCAGTACGTCTACCGGCCCGCGGCATCGGAGCCGGAGCTGATCGATCGACTCAGCGGACTGGCAGTCGACCAACTCGTCGATCGCTACGGCAGTGCCGCGCTGCGGCACTTCGCGGTCCGACTGGCGGATCTGGACCTGACGACGCGCCAACGGCTCGCGGCCCTCGCCGACGACGAGCCATGACCCGGCGGCACGTAGGCGGTTTCCTGGCCGTCATCCTTGGTCCGCTCGGATGGTGCGCGGGACTCGGCGCCCTCATCGGCGGTGATCCAACGATGGCCATCGAGATCGGCGGCATGGCACTGGGCATCCTGTGGGGCGCCGCCCTTGTTCGAGAACTCCTGCTCTCGGGTCAGATCGCGAAGGAGCTCTCCGTCGACGCCGAGGAGATCCCGCTCTTCGGGGTGCCGTGCAACGTGACACCGGCGCTCGGTCTGGACGCCCTCGTGGTCGGATCGGTCTATCCGCGGATCTATGTGGGAGCGCAACTGATCGGAACGCTCACCGACCAGGAATTGGAGGCGGTGGTCTTTCACGAGGACCATCATCGACGCAACCGTGCCCCGCTCAGGGCTGCTGCCCTGGGCGCGTGGCTCCGCATCCTGGGCCGCTCGGGGTGCGTGCGGAGCGTCATGCTCGATCGGCTCGCGGATCTGGAAACGATGGCCGACGCGGATGCCATCCGCCGAGGATCGAGTCCGCGCGCGCTCGCCCGAGCCCTGCTGAAGGGCGAGATCAGCCTCGAGCCGGTCGCCTTCTCCTACGCTGCCGGGCAGCGTGTCGAACGGCTTCTCGATCATGCGGCCGGGAACCAGGCAGACGCCACGGTCCACGCGCCGTACGAGTGGCTGCCGATCGCGCTGCTGGCCGTGACGGCCGTTGCCTGTCACGCCGGTCTGTGAGTTCAGCCCACCAGGTTCGACTGCATGAGGGCCATGACCATGACCACGACGACCACGATGGCGGCCGCCACGCCGGTCAGCGGCACGGTCCGGGGCGATTTGCGTCGCTCGACCCGCAGTTTGAGCAGGATCTGCCGGACGACCGCATAGGCCGCGAACGCGGCCACGAAGATGATGCCGGGTACCGTAGACACCCCACCGATGACCAGCAGCAGCGCCAGTGCGCCGAGCACCAGTCCCGCGCCTGACTCGAGTAGCTGCACCGGGACGCGTCGGGCGCCGACCCGCCGATCCGATGACCAGATACCCCATCGGGATCCCGTGCAGCGGCCGGCGCAGCACCCGGTGAAGAAGCAGCCGATGCGTCCGATCGCGACCGCAAAGAAAATGCCTGGCGCGCTGGCGTCGAGCACGACGCCGATCGGCAGGTTGAAGGCAAGGAGCGTGGCTGCAGCGACGACCGGAACGACGATCAGGAACCCGTCAACCGCCCACCCGCCCCGGATGATCGACTCGCCGGGGTGCAGCACCGCATACCAGAGCTTCGCTCCGATCAGCCCGGCCACGATCGCGATCGCGGACGCGGCAACGGTCGGTCCGACTGGTACGTCTCCGCGCCCGAGGATGACGGCCTGGACCCAGACAGCAAAGATGATCGCGAAGACGCCCAGGAGCGTGTAGATGCCGGGCAGGACTGCAGGCTGTCGGGCGATGGGGGCGAGGAGCGCCCAGCGCGTCTTGATCGGCGTATCCGGTCCAGTCGAGATCGCCCAGCGGCGCCACGCCCATGAGGCGGGGCGAACCGGATTCGCGCCTGGCGGCCTTGATCGCGGACCATAATTGGCGCTGACTGCGCCCCTGGGATCGCTGACCGCGTCCCGGGAATCGCTGACCACCTGGCCTGTCACGGTCCACTCGCCTGACTGGACTCCGTACACCCAGCTGGTAATCGACACGGGCCCGGTGCCGGGCACGATCCCGTCGATCGTCTCGTCCTGGGTGAACGTTTCACCAGACCGTGGCGTGCTGTGGGCGCCGACACGGCGACCGGTGAAACGGACGGAGACGGAGTACGGATCACCGGCCGCGTCCCCGGAGTTGAACCAGAGCGTGGCGACCAGTGCCTGCGGCTCGGTTGAATCGGCGCCTGCCGCCTCATTCGGGCCGGGCCGCGTGACGCCTTGGACGAGCGGGGAATTCCGCGTGGGAGGCCTCGGGGCCGACACCCCGTCGCGCGACTTTGAGCGCTTCGTCACACGCCGTCGCGCCATCGCAGGGTCGTCCTTTCCGTGCGTCGTCCCTTCGTCGGTCGTGGCGGTCCAGCCCGCCCGGTGGGCACCCGCCGTTCATGTACGACATGGGCAATCATGTACTACGTGGGCATAGTACATGGGATCTTCTGGCGGGCCCACGACTCGCGGGGCTCGGCTGGATGCCTGCCGGCGGGCCGTGCCCGAAGTTCCCTGGCCTCACCTCGTTCGTGATGAACAACGCCCACCGCGGGTCGGATCGATCGACCAGGAAGCGCAGAACGGCCGCGCGAATGCAGCTTGGCGCCCTACCATTTGCGCGTGCTCAATGATGAGATCGGCCGCGCGCTGAGCCAGTGGATGGCCCGTGGCGGTGGAGTCACGATGCTCGTTCTGGCGACGGGTGCGGTCGCTCTTGCCGTCCCCGTCGCACGGCGCCTCGGGTCCAACCGATGGCTCGTTGCGGCGGCGTTGCTGTCGATCGCCCTGATCGTGGGAGCAACCCTCGCGAGCCGTGGGCTCGTTGGTGAAGGTGCCGGATTCGGAAGTCCCCTCTTCGCCTGCCTCGATACCGGCGATTGCTGGGAACGGATCTTCGAGGTCGACCTTCTATCGCTCTTGAACTTCGTCCTGTTTGTCCCGGCTGGGCTGTTCGTCGGGTTGGTCACCCGTCGGCCCCTGATCACCGAGGCCGCATTGGTCGGCATGGCAGGGCTGATCGAGGTCGGACAGGGCCTGTTTCATCTCGGCGCCCCGGATCCGGGCGATCTCATCGCCAACTCGCTGGGTGCGATTGTCGGTGTGACATTGGCGGCAGCCGTTCAGCGCACGCAGCGCGGGGCATGGTCGCCACGGGTCGTCGCCGGCTCAATCCTTGGTGCAGGCTTCCTTGCCGGGTCCGCCTGGGTCGGTATCACGGTGGGTGCGGACGCCCGGCGCGATTCTCTGGCCGCCGCAATCGGAAGCGCGTTCGCTGGTATCACCTCGGCCGAGATCGCCACAGCGCTGGCCACTCCCACGGGCGCGGAACGGATCTTCTCAACCACGGAGACCCGACCGGACTATCTCGGGCGTGTTGGCAACAGCGATGTCTACGCCGCCCGCTACTCCACCCAGTTCCTCGGCTTCGATCGGTGCGTCTTCGTCCGCTGGGAGCGCGACCGGATGACGATCACGCCCGGGTCAGGCGCAGAGTGCAGCGTGTTTCGTGAGCGGCCCTGAGGCACGCTTCGAGGGCCCTGGCGCGTGAGCATCAATGCTGATACCGGTACATCCTGTACCGGTCCTGCCGTTGACGGCGGGGCCCGCGGCGCCGTTGCTACGCGGGGAGGTCAGAGGACGTGGGTTGCGGCAGGCCAGGGTGAACGGCGATGACGATCCGTCAGGTAAGGACGCCATCGAGGACTCGGACCAGGCGGACTGGCATGACCTGATCCGGGCCGAGCGACGACGCCTGGGGATCACCCAGACCGAACTGGCCGAGCGGGCCGGCCTGTCGGCCGAAACGATCCGCAAATACGAAGCGGGCACCCGGACCCCCTCGCGGGCGAGTATCGAGCGCGTGCTCGCTGCGCTCCAGGCACCCCACACGACCGTCCGGCGCGTGCTGCTCGACCTTGGCATGGCCGCGCCCGGGAATCTTTATGGCCTGGGAGGGATCGAGGACTACCGATTCACGATCCCTGAGCTGCGGGCCTTCGTCGAGGAGACGCCATGGCCCCAGTTCGTGATCAACAACACCCTCGAGATCGTCGTTGCCAACGCGGCCACGCAGGCACTCTGGGAGATGGACCTCTCGCTCCGGGTGCTCGAGCGCACCCGCGCCCGGGTGAACCTGCTCGCGATCCTGGCCCATCATCGGCTGCGGCAAAGCCTCAAGAACCGGTTCGAGATCATGGCGATCGTCGTGAGCGTCCTCAAGGTCTTTCCTGAAAGCCGGACCCTCCTCGATGCACCCGGTTCGCTCTTCGCCGAGGTCTTCGATGCCTTCGCCGCGACCGACCCCAAGGCGATCAACAAGCTGTACGCGCTGTGGGAACGGACGCCACCCGCGAGCCAGAAGCTGCGCTGGAATTTTCCGGTGATCTGGGCGGAACCGGAGATCGGCGAGATCCGGCTGATCGGGACCGTTACCGCCGCAAGCCACGTCAACGCGCTGGTGTTCGTTGACTGGATCCCGCGCGATGGCCCATCGCACGCCCTCCTCGACACCCTGCTTGCATCGCGCACGCCGCGACCCGGAGATCGGGCCCGCCCAGGTGGCGCATCGGCGAGCCGGCCGCGGCCGGCTCGAGAGCCAGGGCCTCGGTTGTGATTCGGAGTAGCGGTACTGTCCGTACCGCTTCACGAGTTGACGGCCGGAGGCGCCGGATTCAGGCTCGAATCAAGACAGGGCGGGTGTTGTCCGCAGCGTGATTCTGGGGGCCCACGGGGGGCGGCTGGTGCTCGCTCTGTCCCTGTCCTTTTCGTGAGCGCGCGGCCGGGTCAGCCGATGATCAAAAGCGGCTGAATGCCGGCCAGGGGGCCGGTCGGGCTCGGCAACTTGAGTTCCGGCTCCGGGCCGCGATCCGCCTCGCGAGCGGCCATCTCCGCGTCGAGGAGCTCGAGCAGTTTCGGCATCGCCGACTCGAGGGCCGGTCCGAAGCCCGATCCGATCTGGGCCGCGAGGGCCTGTTCCTTCCTGGACTTGGGTGCGGCGAACCGGTAGTGGATGTTGGTCCCGGTCGGGACCGGCTCGAATTCGATCGTGTGCGGCAGCTTCACCGTCCCGCCAGGCGTGTCGAGGATCGTCAGGTCCGTGACGTAGTCGTACGGCCGCCAGTCCAGGATCTCCTCGACCACGGCGTCCTTGCCATGCATGCAGTGGTTGGCCGTCCCCGGGCCCCGGCGTCCGCCGGTCGCACCCTTGACGGTGACCTCGGTCACCCACGGTTGCCAGAGCATCCGCTGGCCCGGCTTGGTCAGGAATTCCCATGCCACCTGGGGCGGCACCCTGGTCTGAGCAGACACGGTGAGGATCGATTCCTCGCGCGTCACAAACGCACGAGCGCGTGACTCCTCCTCCTGCCAGCGTCGGTCCAGATCGAGCACCCAGCCCGGCACATCGCCGATCCGATCGTAGGTCTCGGTGTGCGGCGTCAAACCCAGGGCGACGGGATCGAGGTCGGTCGCGTCGATGCAGGCCTGGCTGATCAGGGCGTAGGCGTCGATCTTGAGCTTCTCGACCACCTCGTTCTTGAGCAGGCGATGGACGATGATGACATCGGACCCGAGGAGTTCCTGTCGGCCCGCGATCTTCTGGACGATCGCTTCGCCGAAATGGACGACGAACTTGAGGTCGAGATCCGGGATCCGGACGCAGGCGTTGCACTCGCAGCTCGTGGCCTGCCGGACGTCACGCCGGCGACGTCGGAATCCGAAGTAGCAGCGCTCGATGGTATCGAGGAGCATCGAGCCATCGACCCTCTCGGCGCTCATGTACGTGAACGCCGCGTCACCCTCCAGCTTGGCGAGGCGGAAGTTAGGTCGGAGGGCTGTCACGACCGCACCGACGAGGTCGGCCAGGATGTCCTGCGCATGGTCGAGTTCGACATCGGCGAGGTATCCGGTATAGCCCGAGATGTCGGCGATCAGGAAGCACGCTGGTTGGGCCGCGGAGAGCATCGATCCTCCCGGCAGTGCGGCGGCGGTGCCTGGTTCTGGAAGGGAACGGCACCGAGAGCGGCACGTGCTAGATCGACCTTACCCTACAACGTCAGCGATACCGTCCCATCCGCTCGAGCGACCGGGTCATCGGGCGTCGAACCTGGAAGCTCGAGGATCGCCTCAGGAACCGGAATCGGCCGTGACGTCCTCGTCTGAGAAGTGTTCGGACCGACGCTCGCGATCGAGGTTCTCCTGGCTGAGTTGCATCGCGCCGACGATACCGAGTGCGGAGGTCATGGCGCTGTGGCCAATGGCCACTCGCAGTGCGATCGAGCCGGTCTGCAACCATCGATCGCAGATGTCTCGGACTCGCTCGGTGAAGTTGATGGCCACGATTTCATTGGTTTCCGGCATCAAGATCCCGAACCGGGTGGGTCCCAGACGGGCCACGGTGTCCGTGGAACGGGCTTCCGTCCGGATCGTCGCAGCGGTGGCTTCGATGACCCGCTCGCCCGCGTTCGGCCCGAGAGCGGCGATCAGGCGATTGAGCCCATCCACCTCGACCAGCACGATGGTCGCGGGATGGTTGTAGCGAGCCATCCGGACGATCTCCGCGTCGGTGACCCGCTTCCAGGTGATGGCGTCATCGATGCCGGCGAGTGGCCGCGAGAATGAGGCCGTTCGAGATCCGTTGACGGGGGTCGAATCGCCGACCGTGAAGCCCGGCGTACCGGCCGGGGCATCGACGCTCATCGGTGAGACATCGACCCGATACGGGACCGACCCGGGCCTCGCGACCGAGACCATCGAGCCAGGACTCGCGGTGGCCAGGCGGGCGCGTTCTCGGCGCCGGCGCAGTGACGACACGGCGAAGCTGATGAAGAACAGGCCAACGAGAACACCGAGGCCAAGGATCGAGAGCAGTTGTGTTTCGGTCACGATCGTGAATTCGACTCCGTGTGGGCAGGCCCATGGGGCGATGGACCCGAGCATAGGGCGCGGACATCGATGCTGACGACGGTACTAATGTCCCACGGAGAATTCCTGTTGTCCCATTGCAACAGGCGGTGTGGTAACTCGCGGTTGGGTGCGATTAGTCGATGATCGAGCTGGACGACCTCGGACGCCCCGCGCCTCACAGCCCCACGGCGTACGGTTTCAACGAGTCGAGGACCGCGTCGCTGATGACCCCGATCCCGCCGAGCACGACGATCTTGACGGGGGCCAGGCGGGTGAGCTCGGCGATCGTGGCGGGGTTGAGCGCACCGGTGCTGTTGGCCAGGAGGACGGGGCCCTGGATCGTGCCCGCGGC
>JANMPD010000103.1:0-8023 GCA_031369685.1 Chloroflexota bacterium
CCGACTCGATGAGCTGGAGGGTCTCATCGATGGCCGCGAGCATGCCCAGGCCCAGCAGATCCAGCTTGATCAGCTTGAGCGTCTCGACATCGCGCTTGTCGAACTGGACGACGACGCGATCCTTCATCGTCGCGCGCTCCAACGGTGCGATATCGATGAGCGGTGCCGCCGTCACGAGCATCCCGCCGGAATGGATGCTGAGGTGACGCGGGAACCCGTCGATTCGGGCGCAGAACTCGAGCCAGCGCTCCCAGTCCGACATCCCGATCGTACTCCCGCCGCGCGGATGGGCTGGCGGCTCTGGCCCGATGCGCGCCACCGCCCCGTCGCGCGCCACGGACGAGTGGCCACTCGCGGCGTCGCCGGCTCCTCCTCTGCTCGCCTCCCCGTCGCGCGCCACGGCCCCGTCGCGCGCCACGGACCCGCCGTGCGCCACCGCCCCGTCGTGCGCCACTCCTCCGCGGTCCGTTGCTCCGCGCGCGCCTCCGCCCCGGCCCATTCCGTGCGTCGGCGGCGCCGGTGGATCCCAGTGATACGGCCGTCCGAGCCGGTCCACCCGCCGCGTCGGCGGCGCCACGGCTCCAGATTCCGGATCGATCTCGCGGCCATCGACCGTGCCCGGTCTCGGTTCCGCGCCCGTGCCATACCCCGTGCCCGGTTCCGGTCCCGGTTCCGCGGCCGTCCCATACCCCGTACCGCGGCCCGATTGCAGCCACGCAACGCTCGCGGGCGAATCGCCCGGACCGCCCTCATCGTCCGAGACACCGCCGGCCCGAATCGACGGCTTGGATCCCGACGCCGCGCCCGAGCCCGGAACCGAACCTGGAACCGAGCCGGGAAGTGGGTACGGACCTGGTCCCGTGACCTGCCCCGGGTTGGAGCTCGTGACCTGCCCCGGGTTTGGTCCCTCGCTGGGGCCGGTTTCCTGCCATGTCGACACCCGGGGTCGCTTGGGCAGACTCGGATCGCCGTTCGGGGCATGCGCGACGGCCGTCTCCGGCGAATTCATTCCGGGCCACGCTCGCGGCGGTATGAATTCGAGTGCTCGATGTTGCTCGCGCGACGCCGACGGGCTCGCGAGGGTGCCTTGTCGACCGTGGGTGTCGGTTTGGCCAACTACCGGCTCCGGGGCGGAAGTGCCACTCGCCGCGCCGCCACTCATCGGGGCGGGAGTGCCACTCATCGGGGCGCGGTCCGGAATGCCACTCGCCCGGACGCGGTCCGCAGCCGGAGCGGCGGGCCCGCGCGCTCCACTCCCCGCGCCGCCACTCGCCGCGCCGCCACTCCCTGTACCGCGACCAACGTTGAGCTGCCCCATCGCGTCGGTGAGCCCGCGCTCACCAGTCCGCGCGGCCGAGGCCTCGACCGCGGCCGCGCCGGGCCCCGCGCCGAGCCCCGCGCCGGGCCCCGCGGCGCCACTCCCCCCGAGATCCGCCTCGTCCCCAGGGCGTCGAAAGAACTCCGCGAACCCGCCGTCTGCCTCGAGGTCCCGTCGAACCATCACCGAGTCGTACGTCTCGAGCGCCTTGGCCACCCGATCGACCAGCGGCCGCGGGAACCCGAGCGCATAGCCAACCTCACGAACCGCAGATCGAGCGCGGTACGTCACGAGGTTGCAGACCATTCCGGTGTGCTCCGGCCCGTAGCGCGCATAGACGTACTGGATGACCTCCTCCCGCCGCTCGGAGGAGAAGTCGATGTCGACATCGGGGTAGGTCGTGCGCCCCTCGTTGATGAACCGCTCGAAGAGCAGGTTGTGGCGGATCGGGTCCACCCGAGTGATCCCGAGCGCATAGGCGACGATCGAATCCGCTGCACTCCCTCGACCCTGCGCCGGGATACCGCGCTGCTTGGCGAATTGCATCAGGTCCCAGCAGATCAGAAAGAACTCGGCCAGTCCGGTCTTTTCGACGACCCCGAGTTCGTGGGCAAGTTGCCGGACAACCGGCGGCGAAACTGGGTGGTAGCGGCGGCGAACCCCGGCCTGGCAGAGCTCGACGAGATAGCTGAACGCCGTCTCCCCCGCGGGTACCGGGAAGCCCGGAAATCGATAGCGCTCGAACCCGAGGTCAACGGTGCACGAGGCGGCGACCTCGACGGCGTTGCCCATGCCCTCGATCCAGGCCCTCGCCGTTGCCGGATCGGCCCGTGCGAAGGCCGCGTCCCCCGGCGGCATCGACATGAGGTCCGCGCCCGACTTCAGGTGCGATTCACCATTGGGACGGCGCAGGTCGGCGAGCGTATCGAGCGTCCGCCCATGCGCGATGGCCGTCAGGACGTCACCGAGCTCGCGATCCTCGGCTCGGGCGTGGTGGACGTCGTTCGTGGTGACGACCGGCAGTCCGAGATCGGCGGCGACCGACGCGGTCTCCGCCACGAGCCAGTCATCGTCGGGCAGGAGGTGATGCGAGAGTTCGAGGAAGAAACCGCTTGTGGCGGCGCTGTCGCCAGCACGTCCCGTGCCGGTGCTGCGTCCCGTGCCGACGCTGCGTCCCATGCCGATGCTTCGTCCGGTCGTAGTGCTGCCACCCGTCCCCGTGCTGCGCCCCGTGCCGGCCGTGCCGCCACTCCCCTCGAAGATCGCCGCGTAGCGCTCGGCCACCGCCCGCGCACCGGACCGATCGCCGACCAGGAGCCGCCGTGCGATCTCACCGTCCCGGCAACCCGACAACGCCACGACACCTTCAGCATGCTCGGCGAGCAGGGCCTGCGTGAAGCGCGGGACGCGCTTGGTCCCGGCCAGGTTGGCGTGGGACACGAGCCGGCACAGGCTGCGATACCCGACGGCATCCCGTGCCAGCAGCACGAGGTGTGGGCCACGCTGCCGCTCACCGATTCCGCGCAGGTCTTCCTTCACGATCGCTCGATGACCGGGCAACCTGGCACGCTTCGGACGCGGTCGCGCGGGCGCGCCTTCGACCGGGCCGACGGCACCAACAGCGAGCGTCGGCCACCTCGTGTCGGAGGGTCCCCGTGGACGACCACGGCGCACGGGTCGACGATCCGGAATCACGATCCCGAATGGATCGGCAACGGCAGCGTCGAGCAGCTCGATTTCCAGCCCGATGACCGGGTGGAGCCCTGCCGCCTCCGCGGCAGCCGCGAAGCGCACCACCCCGTACAGGCCGAGGTGATCGGTGATCGCCAGCCCGGCCAGGCCGAGTTCGACCGCCCGCTCAACGAGGTCCTCGACCGGGGACGCCCCGTCAAGGAACGAAAAGTTGGAGTGGCTGTGGAGCTCCGCGTACGGGAATTGAGCCACGGCATTGGTCCCGGTATCGGGGGGGCAGATGGAAGTTGATAATAGAACATCTGTTCGATCCTGCGAATCACCCGCCATAGCGCAACAACTCGGGCCCCGACGGCGTCAGAGAGCCGTGGGAACAGAATTCCGGTCGTTTCGCAGCCTTGCCGTCGTCCTGACGAGGACAGTCGCGATGATCACCATCGTGAGTCTCCTGATCCTCGTCCTCCTCCCGGCGGCCCTGGCAGCCCAGACCGGAACCTGAACTCGTAACGCACCGCTCCGGGCGTGACGCTCGAAGCGAGGCTCGGCGGTCGGCACCACGCCGGTCGCCGATCGGCCGACACCCGGTGAGCGGGTGTTCGGACCACGCACAGGACCCCGTCGCATCTGGGGGCGGCGGGGTCCTGCCACGCTCCGGGGTAGGATTCCCTGATGCGACCACCCGATGCGACCTCCAGGCGACGCGTCTCGAGGGCGGTCCTCCTGGCCGGCCTCGTCGTATTGCTGCTCGCAGGCTGCTCCGCCGCTGACCGCACGTCCCGGCCACCCACGACCGCGCCTGCCACGGTTGAAGCCACCCAGAACGAACCCACGCCCGAACTGACGCTGCTTCCGACCGAACCTGGAACGACCTCGCAGCCAGGGTCCCCCGGCCAGACAGACACCGAGTGGGGCCGCATCTGGGACGGGCTCCCGACAGGATTCCCGGCGTTTCCGGGTGCTCGTCCGACCGAGCTCGGGTCGGGCCCGGCCAGTGCCACGCTCGACGCCGGTTCGGCCGAACCGCGTGCCGTCATGAGCTTCTACCAGACGGCGCTTCAGGCCTCGGGCTGGATCGTGACTGGCGTGGATGGACCTCGTGAGGATGGGAGCTTCGAGCTGACGGGCGTCAATATCCACCCTGCCTGCCAGATTCGGGCCACGGTGACCCCCTTTGGCGACAACACGATCGTGGCGATCCTGTACGGCGCCGGCTGCCCGTTCAACCCTTGAGTCGAAGGAGATCCGGCATGGAACCGAGGGCCAGAGACTTCATTGGCGCCGCCCTGCTGACGGCAGTCCTGATTGGGTTCGTGGCCCTGTTGTTCTTCTTCGCCTGGCTGGACGCCGCCTGACTTCGGGATTGGTTCGACGATTTCGAACCATTGTTCGATCGACGTGAAAATCGCTGCGCACACTCCGTAATTCGCAGCTACACTCCCTCGGGCGAACCGACCGGGACCGGTTCGATGGTGATCGGGGAGAGATTCGGTGCAGACGGCTCAACCACGGGATGTCGGGGCGTTGGTGTTCGTTGTCGGTCTGTTCGTGATGCTGTTCCTGACCGCGGTGCTCGTGCCAGGGCATTGAGTTTCGTGGTCACCCAGCGGAGCGGGTGATCGGAAGCCTGGGTCGGTTCAGTCGTAGAGCCGTTCCAGATGCCATGATCGGCTGACGCGGTCGTAGTAGATCAGCGCGAGCCAGCGCGTTCCGACGACCTTGAAATACTCCCGCGCGATCGGCTCGCGCCACCAGTTCTCGTCGACTCGCCAGCGATTGCAGACCTCGACGGGCTCTCGACGACCCGCCCAGCGGATGGCGACGAGCGCCCCGGTCGCATCGAGTTCCGGCTCGATGGCTGGATGGGCGTGGAGGAGCCTTGTCATCGGGAGGGTCCGCTGCCACGGTTCGCGGTGGTGCCGGGGTCCGTCAGACTGCCGGGGTTCGTCCCACTGCCGCCGCCTGCCACGGCTCGCCAGGCCCAACGATTCTCAGGTAGCGACGCCTCGGGATCCGTGACGACCACGTTGCGAATGCGATCTTCCCCGTAGGTCATCGCCAACCGCGCGAGTTGCCAACGCAGGCGTGCCCCGCGCAGAGCCTGAGGCACGAACATCGGCAATTGCTGGCCCTCCGCCGGCTCCGCGCCGGTCAGTTCCAGCTCGAGGCGCGCGACCGGAGCCGGTGGCGGCGTCCGCTCGAGTTGCGCCAGGAGCAGACGCTCGATCGCCTCCGCGTCGGCAGTCGGCTCCGGGAACCGCGCCTGGACGATCAACTCGCCGTGCGTACCAACGCGCGCGAAGGCGAGGTCCAACTCCAGGCGTACCTGCCCGCGCGCTGCCGCGAGTCCCCGGGCGACGAGGTTCGCGGCGAGTGCGGTGGCAATCCGACGCAGGACGAACCGAACGGCCTCCAACTCGGCGACCGGCGGCTCGATCGGGAGTGCCAGGAGCAGTCGCTCGGGCGCCCGGCGCGGCCGGAACGGATCGGTCTCCTCGCCCCTGGCCCGAGCCCCGATCCGGGCACCTTCCTCCCCGAACCTGGCCACGAGCGCCGACGCGGCAAGTTCGGCGACCTGCCCGATCCGGCGCAGCCCGAACCGGTGCAACCGTGCCCGAACCTCCGGCTCCTGGGTCAGCAGCGAGGTCGGCATGGGCGCCAGGAACGTTCCTTCCCCGCCAGGTGGCACCGAAATCAGTGCGCCGGGCTCCGCGACCGCCGCGGCGACCATGGCGGCGAAGCGCGTCCCGGCAATCCCGTTGCGTGGCCTTCCGGCGAGCGCCGGTGCAAGGGCCGAGCCGATTCGCTCGACGAGTACGGTTTCGGGGCCCCACAGGAGCTCGAGGACGTCGACCTGGGCCTCGAGCAGGCCGAACGCCTGGTCCGCCGGGTCGGCCGACCCGGCGATCGCCGGACTGAAGGTCCCGAGCGTCTCGAACGCGGCCTCGACGGCCGCCCGGTCAGCCTCCGGTTCCGGATCGAGGAAGGTCGCCTCCGGCGCCAGCCGATGGGCCGACCCGAGCGGGATCCCGCGTCGGACGCCGAGGTGCCGGGCTGCGGGATCCGCGTCCAGCACGGTCCCCGCGATCCATGGCTGGCCCCCGAGCACGATCGGGCCCACCGGCCACGAGCCGGAGCCCCGGCGATCTTTCGCCAGGTCGAGGAGGAGGTGCGGTCGATAGAGATGAAGCAGTCGCATGGGTCGTCCCGGGCACTGGAACGGGGGCATGAGTTGGAGCGGCAAGGGTGGGCTGGGCGGAGGCACTGCCGGCGCGGAGGTTGGCCCGGATGGGCACGACCTCGGCCGGCAAGCCTTCTCTGAGAAGGGACTCCTGGCGGAGGCACGCATCTCGATCCCCGCCGTCGGCATAGAGGATCCGGAGCGTGGTCCGCCGGCCCGGCGGACCGGCCCGACTGCGCGCGACGACGACATCGGTGGCCTGCCCGACGACATCGCGTCCGAGCCTGATCCATGACCGCCGCTCGAGTTCGAGCCGAATACCCGTTCCCTCTCCGACCGCGGCGGCCACGGAGTTCACGAGTCCCGGCGGTTCGAGGACGAGCAGCGAGATACCCGCCCGGCGAGCAAGAGCGGCGAGCCGCCCGAGTCGATCGGCAAATCGCGCTGCCCCGTCCGGGCGAGGCGGCAGGTCCATGACGAGGAGATCGACGGTCCGACTGGAGAGGAGCGATCCCGCGATCGCGAGGCCCTCCTCCGGGCCGGCCGGGGTCAGGACGACGAGCCACTCCAGCTGCATGCCGCGGGCCACGGCCTCCACGGGATCGAAGGCATCCGCGAGATCCAGCCAGGCCACGATGGCCCCGTTCGCCTGAGCCTCCGCTGCGAGTCGCAGCGCAATCGTCGTTCGCCCGCTCGAGTGGTCGCCTCGAAGTGAAAGACCCATCCCGCGTGGCAAACCGCCCGGCCCGAGGATGGCGTCCAGTGCCGGGAACCCGGTGGAGTAGATGCGCGCGAGGTCGTGCGACGCGTCGTGCGCGGGATCCTGTGCGAGGTCGGTGCCCGGCGCACCGGCTGGCCCCGGTGCCGAGACCGAGGCCGGTGCTGGCGCCAGCGCGAGCGCCCCCATCACTTCCCCGGTGCGCGGCGCGGCCGCTCCCCAGCGCGATTGCAGGGTCGCGAGAGCGGTCGTCACATCCGGAGAGAGGGTCGCCATGAGATGGTCAGTATCGAACATTTGTTCGAATGAATCAATGGGGCAAAAGACCCGATCTCCGGATCGCGCGGGGCATGGTGGCCAGCCGGAATTCGCCCGACCTCGTGCTACACTCTCGGCCCGTCCAGCCGCTCGGCGTGCTGCGACGCCCCCGTGGGGATGTAGCTCAGCTGGAAGAGCACCGCGTTCGCATCGCGGGGGTCAGGGGTTCGAGTCCCCTCATCTCCACCACCCCCCCACCGGTCAGCGGAACATGTCCCGCATCGCTGTTGCCTTGCACGCGTCTGCCAGGCAGGGCATCTTCCAGAGCGTCTCGATCGTACGCAGCACCGAGTAATGGTTGTAGGCAACGTTCGAGGTGAACCCGGCACTGCCCTTCGGGCTGATCACGATCGTGACGACCTGGCCGCCACCGCCCACCTTCGAAGACCCCTCATCGAACGTCAGGAAGAGGAGGCCGTCCTTCTTGAACGCTGGCGAGTTCAGGATCGTCGGCAGGAACGACTTCAGAAAGCCGTCTCCTGTCGCGACCGAGCAGTCGTGCATGTCGTTGCACAGGTTCGGGGCGATGAACCAGTAGTTGCCGACATTCGGATCGAAATGGCTGAAGTCGGTGATCTTTGCGCACCGTGCCGGGTTCGTCGCGATCTGACTGAACATGATCGCTGGCTCGTGCTTGCGGACGTAGGTTCCCGATCCGTCCGGCCCACCTGATGCCGATCCTCCGGTGAAGCAACCGAGCTTCACGTTCTGCGCAGCGACATGCCAGTCGCGCCCGGACGCCTCGATCTGGTCGGCAAGGTTGGGCACGTTCGTGAACGTGTGCTTCGCATCGTCGGTG
>JANMPD010000336.1:0-7121 GCA_031369685.1 Chloroflexota bacterium
CCGGTCCTTGAAACGGACCATCTCGGGCCCGATCGCGTCGTACCGGCCGGTTTCGCGCCACAGGTCCGCCGGGTGGACCACCGGCATCTCCATCTCCTGGCTGCCGATCCGGTTCATCTCTTCGCGAACGACCTGCTCAACACGTTTGTTGACGCGGAAACCAAGGGGCAAAAGCGAGTAGATCCCGGAGCCCAGCTGCCGGATGTAGCCCGCCCGAAGCAGGAGCCGATGCGATGGCATCTCGACATCGGCCGGGTCGTCGCGGAGGCTCGTGAAGAACAATTGGCTCAGGCGCATGGCGGGAAGGATAGCGGCGCACGCGGCAGGCGCGTCTGAGGTGGTGTCCGAAGGCCCGTCCCGTCTGTGACTTATGGCTCTGATATGCAGCCCAGCCCTGCCCGATCATGCCCTTTGACCACGCTGGAGGAAGGGGTACCGATGGATCTCATTCAACTGTCGAGCCGTCGCACCTTCATCAAATACGCGGCAGTGGGCGCGGTTGCCGCGTCAGTTGCTGTCCAGGACGCGATCGGCGCTGCGACAGCGCCGGAGAGAAAACATCACTGGGGCATGGTGATCGATACGAAACGCTGCGTCGGCTGCGAAGCGTGCGTCATCGCGTGCAAGATCGAGAACCAGACGCCTCCTGGCGTCTTTTACACCATCGTGACCAAGGAGCCGTTGCCCGGCGCGCCAAACGACCGGCCAGTCTTCATGACCAAGCCGTGCTTCCATTGCGAAGAGCCGCCGTGCGTGCCGGTCTGCCCGGTGAATGCCACCTACAAACGCAAGAGCGACGGGATCGTCGTGGTCGACTACGACCGCTGCATCGGCTGCCGCTACTGCATCGCTGCGTGCCCGTACGGCGCCCGCTACGCGGACTTCGGCGACGACTACGAGCTCAGCCCGGCGGCCGGCGAGACGGTCTCGCCCGAGTACAAGCAGTACCGGCCGCGGGTCCCCGGGGCGTCGCCGATCGGCAATGCGCGCAAGTGCACCTTCTGCCTGCACCTTCAGGACGAGAACGGCGAATACGACCGGGATGCCGGCCGCTGGCCGGCATGTGCCAAGACCTGCCCCGGTCACGCCATCCATTTCGGCGACCTGGACGACCCCGAGAGTGAGGTCTCGAAGATCCTGCAGGAGCGCAACGCTGTTCGGCTCAAGGAGGAACTCGGGACCGAGCCCTCCGTCTACTACCTGCTCTGAGGAGGCCCGACGATGACACTCAAGCGTGCCTTCTGGGCGGTTGGGATCCTGGGTCTTATCCCCTTCGGCTGGGCCCTCTACGTCCGGTTCTTCGTTCACCCTGATGCGTCGAACCTCGGGTCGGTCGTGCCGTGGGGCCTCCACGTCGCCCAGTACATCTACTTCGTGGGGTTGTCCGCCGGTTCGTTCCTGCTGTCGTCACTCGTCTATGTCTTCGGGATGAAGCGGTTCGAGCCCATCGGCCGCCTCGCTGTCTTCACGGCCATCGTGACGCTGCTGCTGGCCCTCCTGACCATCGGCCTCGACATCGGGCATATTGAGCGGTTCTGGCATGTCTTCGTGTTCGTGAACCCCACCTCGCCGATGGCCTGGATGATCTGGCTGTACAGCATCTACCTGATGGTGTTGGTCGTGGAATTCTGGTTCCTGATGCGTCACGACCTGATCGTCGCCGGCCAGGGTCAGGGGTGGCGAAGCGTAGTCGCGCGCGTCGTGTCGCTCGGCCGACGCGACATCGGGGTGGATGCCATTCGACGAGACGGGCGTGTGGTCCGGGTCGCCGCAACCATCGGCGTCCCGCTCGCCATCATGTTCCACGGCGGAGTGGGCGCCCTGTTCGGCGTCCTCGCGTCGCGGCCATTCTGGCACTCCGGGATGTTCCCGATCATCTTCCTTGTCTCCGCGCTCGTGTCCGGCGGTGCCCTCCTCGTGGTCGCCAGCGCGATCTTCCAGGAAGGCTGGAAGGCCCACCGAACGATGATCGTGGACCTCGGCAAGATCGTCCTCGGCTTCCTGGTCCTCGACATCCTGTTCCAGTTCTCCGAGATCCTGATCGGCCTCTACGGCTCTGAACCCGGCTTCGTGCAGAGCTTCCAGCTCGTCGTCAGCGGCCCGTACTGGTACGTCTTCTGGATCCTGCAGATCGGCATCGGGTTCTTCGTGCCGCTGGTCATGCTTGCGACTCCACTCCGGCGCGACCCGCGGGCGGTCATCTTCGCCAGCGCCGCCATCGTGGTCGGCTTCATCGGTGTCCGCCTGAACATCGTTCTGCCGGGGCTTTCGCCGGAGGAGATCCGCGGACTCACAGAGTCGGTTACCGACGCGCGAATTTCGAGCACCTATTTCCCGTCGTTCTGGGAGTGGATGCTCTCGTTCGGGATCGCGTCTGTTGGGCTCGTGATCTTTGGGCTCGGCGAGATCTTCCTGCCGTTGAGCCGTCACCTACCCCAACCGACCAATCAAGCCTGAGGAGACATGATGGATCAGAACCTCTCACGCCGCCGTTTCCTCAAGACGCTGAGCGCGGTCGGCGGCGCTGCGGCGGGCGCAGTCGCCACGAGCGCAACAGCAGGGCTCGTGCGCGCCGGGGATGGTCCCGCGCCCGGATCCGCCGACCTGGAACGTCGGTTTGGTCGGGAGGCCGGCGAGTGGATCGCCTCGTGCTGCAACGCCTGCGGTGGTCAGTGCGGAATCATGGCCCACGTCATCGATGGCAAGGTCACCAAGATCGAGCCGAACCCCTGGAATCCGAATAACTACTCCAACATCTCGACGGACTTCTTCGCCAACTACGACCCGGCGGTCGGGGTGCGGGACGGCGCGTCGATCTGCCCGAAGGGCAACGCGGGGATCTTCGGCCTGTACGACCCGGACCGGGTCACGATGCCGAAGAAGCGCCGCAACCCGGAGAAAGGCATCGACGTCGATCCGGACTGGGAAGAAATCTCCTGGGATCAGGCGATTTCGGAAATCGCGGCGAAACTCGGCAAGATCCGCGATGCCGGGCACCCCGAGGAGCTCCTCTGGTGGAGCGAGGACCACTCGTTCACGCATCCCCAACAGGACTTCTGCGCGCTGTACGGAACGCCGAACTACTCCAATCACTCGAATCTGTGTGACGTGGCGCGCAAGGCGTCCTTCAAGATGGTCATGGGCGATGATCGACCGCTTGCCGACTTCGTGCAGTCGAAGTACATCCTGCTCTTCGGCTGGAATCCGACGTCCGCCATCAAGTGGGTCCACCTGCCGCGAATCATCACCAAGGGGATCGAGAACGGTGCCCGGATGGTGGTGGTGGACCCGAACCTCTCGGACACGGCGGCCAAGGCCCAGGAATGGGTGCCGATCCGCCCAGCCACGGACGGGGCCATGGCCCTGGCCATGGGCCACGTGATCGTCCGCGACAAGTTGTATGACGAGGGCTTCATCGATCAATGGGGGTCGGGCTTCGAGCAGTATGCTGAGCTCGTCGCGACGACCACCCCGGAGTGGGCGGAAGGGATCACATCCGTACCGGCCAGGACGATCGAGCGGATCGCCCGTGAATTCGCGACGACCCGGCCGGCGCTGGCCGACGTCTGGTCCGGTCCAGGCCAGCACACGAACGGCGTCCAGGGCGGTCGGGCGATCGCCATCCTGAACGGTCTGGTCGGCTCCATCGATCGTCCCGGCGGGATGATCATCCCGGATAAGCGCGGCTCGAAGTGGAACCAGGCCGTACCGGAGAAGCCCATCGAGGCGCCGAGGTTCGACGGGCTCGGTGACCTGCCCTGGGGCCACTCGTCGGGCGTGTATGGACGCGGGTTCGAGCGGCTCCTGGACGGGAGCGGTCCGTACGCGCCGAAGATCGGCATGTGCGTCTTCCAGAACTTGGTGATGTCCGGTCCGGGCTCCGATCGGGTCGCCGAAGCGCTCAAAAAGCTCGAGATGCTCGTCGTCGTCGACACGAACGAGAGCGAGACGGCGAGATTCGCCGACTACCTGATCCCTGGCACCCACTACCTGGAGCGGTACGACCTCAATAGCCACTGGGTAACGTGGTCAGTCCTCGGCCTCCGCCAGCCGGTTGTCGGCGGGGAGAAGCAGGCAGACAGCAAGTACGTTTTCCGCGGCGGCATTTACGGGCAGCCGGCCGAGTACGAGTTCGTCGCGGCGCTCGGGCGGGAACTCGGGCTCAAGGACAAGGACGGCAACGACTTCTTCAGGATCGGCGCGAGCTCTCGCGAGCCGATCGAGAGCCTGACCGAGTGGTACGAGCAGCAACTGTCGAACGAACTCAAGACCGGCGCGCCGGGCAAGACCCTCGAGGAGATGAAGGCCCTGCCCGGCGCAGTCTGGGTGGATCAGAAAGGCACGACCTACGAGAAGTACGCCGCCGAGCTGAAGTCGAAGCTCGTGCTCGACCCGGACTCAACGGTCTGGGACAAGCCGGCAGACGACCCCAAGCGGAAGCAGCAGGGGACCGTGATCGACTCCGAGATGTGGACGAAGCCGGAGGCCGAGGGCGGCGTCAAGGTCGGCCGGGTCATGAAGGACCAGGCCTGGTACACGGATGGGGACAAGCTCCTCGATGGCCCCAAGCTTGAGGGCAAGAAGCCGAAGCAGATCGGCTACGCGATCGGCGGGACGGACCCGCGCCGGGGATTCTTCACGTCGTCGGGGCGCTTCGAATTCGCGAACCCCAAGTTCGCCGACAAGAAGGACGCGACCGGGATCCCCGTGGACCCGGTGCCCACCTACAAGCCCCGCGACTGGCAGCCGGACGAGACCTACCCGCTCTATCTCGTCAACTGGAAAGAGGCCAGCCACACCCATACCCGTTCCCAGAACAACCCCCTCCTCATGGCGATCAAGGGCTCAAACCGGCTCCGGATTCATCGCGACACCGCGGCGAACTTGGGCCTCGGGGACGGCGATGAAGTGGTCGTCGAATCGACATTCGGGTCCACGAAGGCCGTTCTCGAGGTCACGACCGCGATTCATCCAGAGGTCGTCGGAGCCCAACACGGCTTCGGACACCGCGCCCTCGGGCGGGTCGCGCAGGGTCAAGGCTCTGCATTCGGCCACCTGAATGCGATCCGCTACGATCCGCTATCAGGGCAGGCCACCCACAAGGAGATCTGCGTCCGCGTTAGGAAGGCCTGACCGACGCCGCGGGCGACCAACAAAGGAGCACCGATGGCACACCGCGAGCACGGCTATCTGCCCCGTGTCTACCGCGATCTGCGAGCCGACCACCCTGGCGTGGCCGAGGCTTACGATGCGCTTGGGGACGCCTGTCGGCAGGCGGGCTCCCTCAACGAGCGGGAGCAACGCCTGGTCAAGCTCGGCATTGCCGTCGGGCTGAGTTCGGAGGGCGGCGTCCGCTCGCACGTCCGACGCGGCTTGGCGGAGGGTATTCCGGCCGGCGACCTGCTGCATGCGATCACTGTCGCTATCCCGACAGCCGGGTTCCCTGCGACCGCCGCTGCCTATCGATGGGCGCACGAGGTGTTAAGCCATCAGGAGGAGTCGTCTGGCTGAGGGTCACCCCCGCGACCGGAACGCACCGCCCCGCCGCTCCAGCGTACCGTCCGCCGCTCCATTAATATCTCAGCTGTTGCTGATATACTCAGTGCATGCTGACATGTAGGCCCCCCTTCAGAGAGCCCGGATCATGCGGACGCTGCTGACCCGACTCGATGATTTCCGGCTCCTGCCGATCTTCGTCATCGTGAGCATGGCGGTAGGGATCGGCGTCGGGAATGTCCTCCGGATTTCTGACTTCGCGCTCACCCCGCCGATCGACTCAATCAAGGCAATCCTTGGCGGCACCTTCGTGCCGAGCGTCCCGAACGCCATCTCCCTCGGAGTTCCCATCGGCCTGTTCGCGATGATGTACCCGGCCATGACGAACGTCCGCCTGGGCGAGGTGGGCAATGCGTTCCGATCACCCCGCCAGCTTGCGGTGGTCCTCGTGTTCAACTACCTGGTCGCACCGTTCGTGATGCTGGGCCTCGCGAATGTGTTCGTGACAGATCCTGAACTGCACTCGGGGCTGGTCCTGTACGGCCTCGCGCCATGCATCGCGATGGTTATCATCTTCACGTTTCTGGCGAAGGGGAACACCCCCATGTCCCTCGTGTTCGTCACGCTCAACTCGGTCGCCCAGATGCTGCTGATCCCCGTCTACGCCCGGCTCCTGATCGGCAATGTCAACTTCGATGTCTGGGTCGTCGCCGAGAGTGTCGTGCTCTACCTGGGGCTGCCGCTCCTGCTCGGGATCGCCACCCGACTAATCGTTGTGCGACGACGGGGCGATGCCGGTATGGATGCGCTGAAGCCCGCCTTGAATGGTGTCTCGATCCTCGGTCTGCTATTCACCCTGATCGTGATGTTCGCCCTGAAGGGCGATCTCATCCTTGAGCGTCCGGCAATCGTCCTCGAGATGGCGATCCCGATGACCCTGTTCTTCACGTCAATGTTCTTCATCGTCCTCGTCGTCGGCTGGCGACTCGGGTTCTCCTACCGGGATGCGGTGGCGGTTGCGTTCAGTGCCACCGGTCGCGACTTCGAAATCGCCATCGCCATCGCCATCACGGCGTTCTCCCCGACCGTGGCCCTTGCTACCGTCGTCGGTCCGTTGATCGAGGTTCCGGTGATGCTGTTCCTCGTGTGGTCGGCGATGCGGCTGGCACCACGGCTCTTCGGCGTGCGGGCACTCCCGATGGTGGGTGGGGGCGCCGCATGACGCTCGAGCTGCCGGTTCTCGCTATACCCCGGTTCGACCTCGATCCTCCTGACGTGACCGCCGCCGTCTCGGTATCTGCACTTCTGGCCGACCGAACCCGGGCGGCGATCCTGCGGATGCTGCGGGACGGCCCGCACTGCGTGTGCGAATTGGCGGCGGCCCTGGGCGAGCGTGAGAACAATGTGAGCAACCACCTCGCGAGGCTCCGGGATGCGGGCCTGGTGCGAGCGACCCGGCACGAGGTCAACGCCCGGTTTCTCTACTACGAGCGAGATGAGACGGCCATGGCACACGCCCGCGCCGCAATCGACGAGGTCCTCCGATAACGACCCCCAAGGGCAGGGCACCCATGACAGAGGTTCTCTGAGCGGAGGCCAACCTGCTAGCCTTCCCTCGTGCCCGA
>JANMPD010000267.1:0-1704 GCA_031369685.1 Chloroflexota bacterium
TGATCGCCCGTCAGCGCCGTTGCCTCGGGCGTTCCGGGGCCACCCGATCGATCTGTCGGGGTCGAACGCTTCGGCTCCCGGGGAGGCCGTTCCATCGGTCCATGGTATGGGTGCGGGCAACCCATGGCGGCTCCACGGCGGACGCTACCGCTGGGAGTCGTATGGATGAGGTCCCGCGGCACACCGGGGCGAGCGGTCAGAGGGCTGGCGTCGGCACCTTCCCTGATCGTGCACGAAGGATCGCCCGGAGCGCCAGCACGGCGGCGCCGAGCAGGGCGATGGCCGCGACAACGTTGAGGATCGTCGCGAACCCGGTCTCGTCGACGAACTGTGTGTAGAGCAGCAGGACGCCGTACGCAACGATGATGACGCTGAAGATCGCAAGTGCCCAGCGAATGCCCGACCCGATGCCAAGCACGACCATCACGAGGCCGAGCAGCCCGAAGCCAAGTCCGCCGATCGCGAGAATCAGCCGTACGCCACCGAGGGTGATCGCATCGAGAAACGACAACCCGAACAGCATGACCGCGGTCAGAAGCCCGATGCCGGCACGGAGGGATTCGATTTCCCCTGCGCGCCCGAACTGCTGCGCCCCGATCCGGGTGACGGCCCAGCGGATTCCGTCCATCAGCAGGAAGCCACCGAATACCAGGCCGGCGAACAGTTCGGCTCGGGCCGAGTCGAGGAGCATGAAGACACCGAGAGCGGCGAGGACCGCCGCCCCGATGATCTGGAGGGGCCAGCTCGCATTCCAGATGCCGCTGGAGATGCCTGCCTTCTGCTCACTCATCGCCGCTCCTCGTTTGCCGCCGGGTCGTTGGGGCATCGTAACGCCCGCCGTGTGGCCGGAAGACGACGGACCCCCGCCGTCCACGGCCTCGCCGCTTTCGGCCCGGTTGACACCACTGGGCATCAGTTCGGCGGACCTGATCGCCCTGACCATCCTCGGCGTCGTCGTCCTGGCCGTGGTCGCCGTGCTCTGGAAGGAGTTCCTCTATTCGACGTTCGATCCGCTCGGGTCCTGCAACAAAGATCGGCGGGCGCGCGTCGTCTTCCTGCTGGCTCCTGCCGTAGGCGGGGGCGCTAACGTCGGAGGCGAAGAAGATGCGTCGAGCAATCCTGGCACTCGTGACCGTGGCCGCGCTGGTGGTGCCGATTGCGTCCGTGGCTGCGGACACAACCGGTGGCGGCGGCAGTTCATTCAAATATAGCCAGACCGGCAAGGGCGCCGACGCGGCCTGGAGCACCTTTCCGGCCGATGGGCAATTCGTCGTCGGCACGGTCTACACAGACACGTTCGTATCGACCTCGGAGCAGGCCGTGAAGGCCGATGGCACCGTCTACTCGGACAAGTTCGTGTTCATCGACCAGATCGGGTACACGATCGACAGGACCGGGAACTTCGTTTTCGTGTCGGAGACATTCGGATTCGCGGGCGGGAGTGACGTCACCCTGTCGATCGCGAAATCCCTTTCCAGTGGGTCGGTCGCAGCGAATGTCTCGCTCGTCACCTGTACGGTTGACCGGCGCGGCAACTGGACCTGCGTGGACAGCGGAGTGGGAACCCTGGCCGCCTCATGGACGGGACAGGGTGACCTGATCCGACAGAGCGGGAGCTTCCACACCGTGTCCAAGGGATTCACGGACAACTACAAGTTCCGTGGCACCTTCCGAAATGCGACCGCGACGGGTTCGCTCAATGGA
>JANMPD010000273.1:0-12971 GCA_031369685.1 Chloroflexota bacterium
GCGGCGACGGGCGGTTGCGGCAAGTTCCTGGTGGAACGGTGCCCGGAACTGGAGGAATCCTTCCACCGTCTGGCTGAGCGACAACCCGGCGCTCGCTGCCTTTCGGCCGTACTCGGCGCCGGACGAAGCCGCTTCTCGAAGGAGTCCCGCGGCCGCTTCCGATTCAACCGTGTCGAGATACAAAAGCAGGCGTGCCGCCAGGATCTGGCCGTGTGCGCGGAACATCTGCCGCTGGTCGGGAGTCAGGGTGAGGATCCATGGCAACGCGATCTCGGCACGGTGACTGGTTCGCCGATAACTGCGCGACAGCTTCGCCGTCGTCAGGCCGGCGCTGCCAAGCGAGGGGCGAGACGATCGATCTGAAGGAAGCAGGCGCTCCAGCGCGGCGCGCGAAAACCGGCGATGACCGCCTGGCGTCGTAAAGACCTTCAGACGACCCGCGTCGCCCCATCGGCGAACGGTTGCGGGCGAGACACCAAGGACCCGTCCGGCCTCGGAAAGGCTGATCCAGTCAATGTTCCAGGACGCTGATCGTGGCACGAAATCTACCCAAATCTATGTTAATAGGCGATATCTCACACACAGTACCACGCGTGCCCGTCCGCGGACCACCCTTTGAGGCCTTCACGGCCGGCGATTTGGAAGGGCCTGACCGCACCTCAGGTCGGGTCGGCCGACGACTCGCGCGGCAGTGCCGGGTTCGCGAGCCCGTCGATGACCGCGACGTTCGGGATGGTGAGAAGAATCGAGGGAGGTGCGATGACCTTCCAGGAGCGGCTGCCGCCACCGAGGACGATCCGGGGCCGCGCCATGACCGCCGCATCCACCAGGATCGGAAGGTCCTCCGGCAAGCCGAAGACCGTGACGCCGCCGATCTCGTGGCCGGTGATCGCGCGGGTCGCCTCGGGTGGGGCAAACGATGCCTTGCGTGTGCCCAGCTGCTCTCGAACGGCACGATTCACGTCGAGTCGATGGGTCGCCAGAACCACGCAGGCGGCGAAGACGGGCGGACTGGACTTGCCGATGACCACGATGGTGTTGGCACTATCCTCGAGCGCGAACCCGTAGGCCACGCAGAACGCGGCCGTGTCGGCGAGCGCCGGATCGCACGGGAAGAGTTCGTACTCGCCACGGCCGGAGAGGGCGGCTTCCAGGGCATCGCGCTCGATGTTGGCGTCCATGTCTCGAACGGTACGCGACGCGGCACCGTTGCGTCCGTCCGGATGCCCTGCCAGGATGCCGGTACCACGTACATGAACGGAGGCTCTGGCGATGGAATCCGGCACGGGACTCAAGTCGATCGGCCAGATCCTCGTGCCCGTGAGTGACGTCGATCGGGCGGTCACGTTCTACGAAGAAGTCCTCGGACTGCCCGTCCTGATGCGGCTCCCGGGGATTGCGTTCATGGATGCACACGGCATTCGCCTCTACCTTGCGACCGTCCCCGAGGTCGACTTCCGCGGCCGGGCAACCATCTACTTCTGAGTGGACGACGTCAGCGCATCCTTCGCTCAGTTCGTGGAGCGTGGCGCTGTGGCTCGACAGCGGCCGCACATCGCCCACAGCGCGCCCGACCATGACTTCTGGCTGGCGTTCGTGACCGACCCGGACGGCAACCACGTCGGGATCATGCGAGAGGCGCCGAAAGGGCTCCGGGCCGGTTGATTCACGGGCCACGGAGTTGAGCGACACGGGCGGGCCGCCAGGTCCGAGGCGAGCGGCCAGGCCACGGGCGGGACCCCAGGCCGGAGGCGGGACCTTCGGCCTCGGGGCGGTGGTACGAAACTCTTGCACCCAGCGGGTTGTCGTACCCTAGGCTGGTGAAACCTTCGGGCAGCGAAGTCCCTCAATCAAAGCAGCAGAGGCTCGGCCTCCGCGTCCGTCAGACACGCAGCGCAGACTCCAGTTTGGAAAGAAGGTTCGGATGAAACGACACACTTCACGCTTGGCCGCGACGCTGATCACCTCCCTGGTGCTCGGCCTCCTCGCGTTCCCGGTCGGCGTCCTGGCCCAGACGAATGGGCCGATCGCGCAGACCGGCGGCATGACGGCGGTGCTCCCGTTGTTCGGCTCGTCCGGGCTGACGGTCGTCGTCACGCTCGACACCGTCGGCAACATCTCGAACGTCGTGCTCACCCCGACCGGCGTCGTCACCCAGACCTCGGCCGACCCGACCATCGTCAAGTTCGCCAACACGGACGGGACGACGAAGGTCGCGGTCCGGGCCAAGGGCGACAAGATGTCCATCAGCGCCAAGTCGGGATCGTTGGCGGACTTCATCGGCACCGGCACCTGGTCTGCGAACGTGTTCGGGACCGGGATCGAGTCCGTGGCCTACACCATCGGGGACGACGGGACCGGTAAGCCGACGCTGGCGATCGGGACACCGTCCGTGGTGGCCGGCGTCACTGCCGTGGTCATCGCACCGACGACGGATTCCGAGGACGGAGAGGCTTCGGCCAGCGGCGGCGTGACGTTCAGCGCCGACGGCTTCGTCAAGCGCCTCAAGATCACGATCGAGGTCGATGAGGTCGGCGGACCGGCTCATCTCAAGATCACCCTGACCGGCAAGGATCGCCAGACCCTGAGCGACGTCCTGGCGACGCTCGTTGCCTTCGGAAATCGGACATGGTCTGCGTATCTGTGCGATGGGACCACCCAGGTCACCGTCACCTACAAGGTCAATGCTGACGGTACCGTCTCATTCGTGAGCGCCACGCCGGCCTCACCGACGGCCACGGTCAAGACCAGCGACAAGGGCTTTCGCGTCCGGTTCGACGGCACGAAGGTCGGTGTCAAGGTCAGCCTCCGCCCGAACGAAGACGGGACCACCTACACGCTCAGCGTGAAGGGCTCGTCCGGCAAGTGCGGCGGCCAGGAGAAGGACCACGGCGACAAGCAGGATGACGACAAGCAGGATAGCGACAAGCAAGATGGCGACTCGCACGATGGCGACTCGCACGATGGCGACTCAAGCACATCGGGTTCCGACGATTAGGCCCATGCGGGTGCTCGGTCAATGACTGAGCCTTCAAGGCACTTCAAGCGGCGTCGCCCTCCGGGCGGCGCCGCCCTTCTCTGCCTCGCGGTGATCCTCGCGGGCTGCGGCCCGTTACTCCCGCCGGCCACGGGGTCATCAACCCCGAGCGACCAAGCCTCGCAGGCGCCTGTTCTCCAGCTGACCGACGCGCTCGGTGGGCTGCGCGCCGGGTACACCTTTGATACGACGCTCCGTATCGGGGACAAGGATGCGGCGCACGTAACTGGTCGCTGGTATGGGGGCTCGAGCGAGATCGCCATCACGTCCGGGGGCGCCACGGTCACCTATCGCATCGTGCCGCCGGGAGCGTGGATCCAGGATGACGCCGGGGTCTGGGTGGAGGCGGAGGCGCCGGCGACTTCGGGAGATCCCCTCTCGCTTCTCCTCGCTCCGACCTCTGTCGCCACCGCCAGTGTGGGGAGTGGCGGCCAGCTGGTCGCGACGTACCCGGCCGCGGCTTTCGGCCTGCCGGGCACCGATCCCATCTCGGTCACGTTCTCGATCGGCGACGACGGCACCGTCACCGTGCGCTACGAAGCCACGACCGATGCCGGCCTCGGGATTTCCGAGACAACCCTGAAGCCGGCGCCCACGCAGGATGCGATCCTCGCCCCGTCACCGCTGCCCGCCGCCACCGGATAGGCCCTGCCGGACAGGCAGGACTGAGGGCGGGACCCAGCATGGACAGGACCAGTCGTCAGGCCGGACTGAGTTCCACGGCGAGTTCATCGGCGATACCGACCGAATAGTGGGCGTGCGCGATCTTCCAACGGTCCGTCTCCCGGCGAACCACGAGGGTCGTCCGGACGCGGACACGGCCTTCCGGGATCTCCACGATGGACGGGTCCTCGATCATCCTCGCACCCTCCTGCACGATCCATCCGGACTCTCATGATCCCCTCATCGATGGGGGTCAAGGTGTGGACATCGCAGGCTCCCAGCGAGCGAAACTGGACCACACAGTCACGGAGATACCAACGATGATGGACCACCAGACAACCCCCACCGAGGTTGCGGCTCGACCGGCCTCGGTAGCACGGATCGGCCTGCTCGGAGCTGTCGCCGCTGCCGTCATCGGCGCGGCGATCCTGATCGCCGGCGCAACAGCAACACCGGCCGGCACGCTTGCCGCGGCCAACGGAACGCCGCAGGCCGCCATCTACCTATCGGGGAGGGGCCTCGGGGACGGCGACATGGACGGGTTCGGCGGACACGGGTTCGGCGGACACGGGGTCGGCGGGATCACGATCAGCGCGATCGAGGGCTCCAACGTCTCCCTGAAGACCGTCGACGGCTGGACGCGAACCATCGCGATTGCCAGCGATACGGCGCTCACGAAGGGCACGGCGACCGTCATGCTGTCCGACCTCAAGGTCGGCGATAACGTCCGGTTTGCCCAGACCCGCCAGACCGATGGCTCGTTCACGATCACCAAGCTTGCCGTCGTGCTTCCGCACGCCGGTGGCACGGTCACCGGAGTGTCGAGCACCTCGATCACGGTCACCCAGCGTGACGGTTCCACCGCCACGATCAAGGTCGGGTCGAGCACCACGTACGAAGTGGGCGGCACGGCCGGCAAGGCACTCGCCGACGTCAAGGTCGGCATGCTCGTCGGCGCGGTGGGCACGCGGAACACCGATGGCTCGCTCAGCGCGACCGCGGTCCGGGCCATTGACCCGGCGACCTTCCAGGGCGACGGCCACCGCGACGGTCACGGACCGTGGGGCAATGGCGCGGCGCCCGATGCTTCCCCCGACGCATCGGCGGACAGCTCCGCCGGTTGAACCCAGGCTCCTCCAAGCAACGAATCGCCGGACGGGTAACCGTCCGGCGATTTGCTATCGGTCAGGTTGGCGCCAGGCGCCCCTCAACGAGAAGGAGTTGCTCAGCCGACGTATCGCCGATCGGGATAGCACCACACGAAGCCCGAATCGACGGGCATCTGGTAGATGACGGGGTGACCGGACTCCATCGCATGCGCTCGGGCATCGCCGGCCTGCGATTCGCAGCACCCGACATGCCCACACGTTGCGCACAGGCGCAGGTTGTAGTCCGAACCGCATTCCTGACAGCGGTCGGCCTGGGCCGCGGCCGTCCTTTCGGGAACGTGCTCGCAGGCCGCTGCGCTGGATGGAACCACGAGACGTTTGAGAAGATCCACGTCCTCAGGCTGCCTCGGCGTCGATCGCCGCGGCAAGCTCCATGTCCGACGGCTCGATGAGCACAGCCCCGCCGACCGTCAACACGACGGGGATCGCCCGGTAGCCCGCGTCATCGAGCTGCTGCTGAGCAGCGAGATCGACCCCCAGGTCGACGTACCGGTACGGCACGCCGGCCTGATCGAGATACCGGCGGGTTCGATGACAATCGCCGCACCAGTCGGCGCCATACACCGTGAGCACGTCTGGGATCGGGAGGCTGGGTGTCATCGAGATGAGTGCTTCCTGGCTGAGCGTCACGGAGGACTGATCGCTTCCGAATGCGTCAAGAGTGGACCGAATCTGGTTTCGTGTCCGTGACGTGGTCCACGTCTCGACCTCTGGCTGGGCTGGGGCGCTCCGAGCGCCGGCTGAATAGATCCCCCGCGTCGGATCGACGGCCGATTCCGGTGGCGAGCAGTCCGCGCCCGATCCGGCCTAGGCACGCCCACCATCGACGCGCGGTCCGACCTCCGTCAGCCGGCGACGGAGAAACCGGCGTTCCGCGGCGTTGGCCGTGAGCCTCAAGGCTCGTTCGTAGGCCGCTCGCGCGGCCGCGAAGCGTCCGAGTCGTCGAAGGAGGTCCGCCCTCGCGGCGTGGAGGTATGGGTAGTCGTCGAGCCCCCCGGTCGCCACAATCTCCTCGATGCGGGCCAGCCCGACTTCGACACCCTCGTCCATCGCCACGGCGACGGCGTGGTTCAGGGCAATCACCGGCGACGGCGATCGGCGCGCCAACTCGCCGTACAACCCGGCGATCTGATGCCAGTCCGTGCCCTGCGGTGTCGCCGCCTGATCGTGGAGGGCCGCGATCGCCGCCTGGAGCTGGTACGGACCCGGCGCCCGCATCCGCAGGGCCCGCTCCACCAGCGCGGCGCCCTCCTGGATAGCAGCCGCATCCCATCGGGAGCGATCCTGATCATCGAGGAGCACGAGTTCGCCATCGTCGCTGACACGCGAGGCATGGCGCGCATCGTGCAGGAGCATCAGGCCGAGAAGGCCAAGGGCTTCGGGCTCGTCGGGCATGAGCGCGACCAGGAGCCGGCCCAGCCGGATCGCCTCGGCACACAGCTCTCGCCGAACGAGCGATTCGCCGGATGAGGCCCCGTAGCCCTCGTTGAAGACGAGGTAGATGACCTGAAGCACGCCCTCGAGTCGCTCGGGAAGCAGGTGGTCCGGGGGAACGCGATACGGGATCCCGGCGTCGCGGATCTTCCGCTTGGCCCGAACCAGTCGCTGGGCAAGCGTGGCCTCGGGCACCAGGAACGCGCGGGCGATCTCGGGGGTCTGGAGACCACCCAGCGTCCGAAGGGTCAAGGCAACCCGGGCATCGACCGGGAGCGCCGGATGGCAGCACGTGAAGATGAGGCGCAGGCGATCATCCTCGATCGGCATCTTGTCGTCTCCTTCTCCCGGCTCGGCGGTGGCGAGCTGTTCCTCGATGAGCTGAGCGCGCCCGAGCGCCGCGGTCTTGTCCGTGAGCGTTCGAGCTCGGCGCAGGCGATCGATGGCGCGATTGCGGGCGGTGGTCGTGATCCATCCGCCCGGGTTGGGCGGAACGCCCTGGGTCGGCCAGCGCTCCAGCGCCGTCACGAACGCGTCCTGGACGGCTTCTTCGGCAAGCTCGAAGTCCCCGATCGACCGGATCAGGCCTGCAACGACACGCCCTGATTCTTCCCGGAACAGGCGGGCGACCGCGTCCGCGGCGGCGGCATCCGCGGCGGCATCCGACTTCGCTTCCCCGGTCAGCTCGCCCCGCCCCCGCCGGTCATGGCGTAGTCCGCCGGAAGTTGCCAGATCGGCCGGACCTCGATGGTCCCGCGCTTCGCGGCGGGGATCTTGGCCGCCATCTCGATGGCCTCGTCGAGATCGGCGCACTCGAGCAGGTAGAACCCGCCGAGGGCTTCCTTCGTCTCGGCAAACGGACCGTCCGTGACGGCGAGGCGCCCGTCGCGAATGCGCACGGAGGTGGCCGTGGACGTCGGCTCGAGCGCCTCGCCGGCGAGGTACTGGTTGCGCTCGCGGGTCTCGACCGTGAAGGCGCCGTAGGCGGCGAGTTCAGTGGCCATGGCCTCGTCGTCGGCCGCCCTCAGGGCGCCCGCCTCGGCCTGGTAGATCAGGAGCAGGTATTGCATCGATTGTTCTCCCTGGCAGTGGTCGTGGGTCGCTCTTACTGAGGCGACGAATTGGGCAAGGGCGAATCGACATGGATCGGGTGGAGGGGCTCACGCAGGAAGCGCTCCTCCGAGGCTGGCGGCTCTTCCTCCCCGGCCGCCGACCCAGCGGCACGTCTTCGGGCAGTGTCGTCGGCGATGAGTGGGATCAGGGCCCGGATGCCAGCCCGGATCGGCCCCTCGAACATCGGCAGGCCGATCGCCAGCATGGCCCGATCCTTCAGCCCGCGTGGACGCTGGATCCGGCTGACATGTCGGGTCCCCTCGCTGATCGCCTCGAACGTATCGGTCATCGTGAGTTTCGGGGCACCCGGCATCGGCACCTGAAAGCGGATGGTGTAGTAGTCGTATGGGCGCCAGTCCACGATCTCCTCCACGATCGCCTGCTTTCCGTGCATGCAGTGGTTGGTCGTGCCGGCACCACGCCTGCCCGCGGCCGCCGCCTCGTAGACCACATCGACGCCATCCTGCCACTGCGGCCGTCGGGCCGGCGAGGTCACCCAGTCCCAGGCGATGGCCGGCGGACCGGGCAGGATCGTCTCGATCGACCATGCCGCCTCAGACGGCTCCACGAACACGCGCACTCGTCGGCTCGCTTCCTGCCAGGCGGCCTCCAGGTCGCGGACCCATCCCCTGATCTCGCCCAGGTGCTCGTACGACTCGGAATGCTCGCGCAGTCCGGCCGAAGCGGGATCCACGAGGCCCATGGCGGCGACAAGGTCGCCCGAGTAGAAGGCGTAGGCGGCGATTCCCAGTGCCTCCTCGATGGTGTTCTTGAGCAGGCGATGGGCGATGATGACATCGGACCCGGCCAACTCGTCGCGGCCCATGAGCCGCTGACGGACGACCTGGCCGTGATGCGCCACGACCTTGAGGTCCAGACTCGGGATGAGCCGACAGGCGTTGCACTCGCACGTCGACGCTTGCCGGATATCCCGGAGACGCCGTCGAAAGGCGAAGTAGCAGCCCTCGATGGAGTCCTGAAGGGTGGAGCCATCGATGGTTTCGGCCAGCGTGTAGACGAACGTTGCGTCGCCTTCCAGTTTGGCCAGCCGGAAGGTGGGCCGGAGCGCGCCCACGACCGTGGAGATGAGGTCGGCGAGGATGTCCTGGGAGTGATCCAGCTCGGTGCCGGCGAGATAACTCGTGTAGCCGGAGATGTCCGCGATGACGAGGCAGGCGGGCTCGGGACGATTCAGCATGGTTCCGTTCGTGCGGGGTTCGATCATCCGGGTTGGGAGCGACGGTGTCGAGGGGGTATCGTCTCACCGATGAAAGCGCAGCCGGAAACGCTTCGGATCGATGATCGTCAGGTCGCGATCACGAACCCGGGCAAGGTGTTCTTCGCCGAGGCCGGGGTGACGAAGCTGGACCTCGTCCAGTACTACCTCGCCGTGGCCGACGGGGCGCTGCGTGGCGTGCGCGATCGCCCGATGGCCCTCAAGCGGTTCGTGAATGGCGCCGCGGGCGAGGCGTTCTTCCAGAAGCGGGCCCCCGACAATCGCCCGGACTGGCTCCGAATCGCCACGTTGTCCTTTCCGTCGGGCCGAACCGCCGATGAGATCGTCCTGGACGATGCCGCCGGCCTCGCCTGGATCGTCAATCTGGGCTGTCTGGATCTGAATCCGCACCCGGTTCGGGCCGACGACCTCGATCATCCCGACGAATTGCGTGTGGATCTGGACCCCGTGCCCGGAGTGGAGTGGGCGCAGATCCGGGATGTGGCGATGATCGCGAAAGAATCCCTCGAGGCCGTGGGGCTCGTGGGCTGGCCCAAGACATCGGGGTCCCGGGGGATCCATATCAACGTGCGAATCGAGCGGCGCTGGGGATACCCGGAGGTCCGGCGGGCAGCCCTGGCGCTGGCCAGGGACGTGGAACGTCGTGCGCCGGGCATCGCCACGTCCAAGTGGTGGAAGGAGGAGCGCCACGGCGTCTTTCTCGACTACAACCAGAACGCCAAGGACCGGACGGTGGCATCCGCGTACTCGGTCCGGCCGCTGCCCGATGCCCGGGTCTCGACGCCGCTCACCTGGGAGGAACTACCGACCTGCGACGCGGCGGCATTCACCGTCCACACGGTCCCGGCGCGCTATGCGGCGATCGGCGACCCGGGGGACGGGATCGATGAGGCCGTCGGTTCGCTGGATGCCTTGCTGGAACTCTCGGAGCGGGACGAGTCTGAAGGCCTCGGGGATGCTCCCTGGCCGCCGAATTATCGGAAGCAGGAGGGTGAGCCGCCGCGGGTGCAGCCGTCGCGCCAGCGCCGCGCGACCGCCGATTACGACACCCCGGAGGCGGAGGCGGAACGCGAGAAGGCCCGGGCGGCCATGGAGAAGCGATTCGCGGCCGAGCTTGAGCGTCGTGCTGCGACGAAGGCGAACGGCGGGTCTGCCGAGGGTTCTGCGGCTCGGTCCGCCGACGGTTCTGCGGCCGGGTCGGCGGGTCCGGGGACGCGCCCGACCCCGACCGGACGGCGTCGCTCGTCTGTCCCAGTCATCGAAATCTCGCGGGCGAAGTCGAAGGACGAGGCGCTCGAGGGCCTCGAGCGCTGGAAGCTCCGCTGGCCGGCAGCCGCAGGCGCCCTCGAACCGGCCGACGTCCTGGTTGACGGGATGCGCGGGCGTTCATCGCTCTGGTATCGGGTCCGGGTCAACCTCACGCACGTCGCCGAAGGGGAGCGGCCGCCGCAGGAGGCACTCGACCCGGACTACGACCCGTGGGTGGAGTACGACTTCCCGGATCGCGCGGGGCAACGGGAACGGGCAGCTCGGAAGCCGATCGAGCCAGGCAAACTCGCGACTGACGATTCGAAGCCCTGACCTCCCACCCGTGTTCCAGCCTGATCGGGGGATGATCAGGATCCCCTTGATCTGACCGGCCTCGAACCGTGGCGCAAGACGGCCCGCTGCCTGCCGGTCGCGGAGGTGCTCACCCGTCCAGCCGACCGCGCGCTCTCCGGTCTGCACGTGTGGTCAGCCCTGGGCCGAGGATCCTGATCGAACCGGCGCGAGCGTTGACGCCCGGCGCCCAACCCTCCACCCTCTGCGGGTGACTCCACGCGTGCGCTTTGCCCGAAGTGATGGCGTCGACATCGCCTACCAGGTCCTTGGGGACGGGCCGGTCGACCTCGTCTTCGTCGAGGGCTTCATGACTCACCGCCAGGTCATGTGGGAGCTCCCTGCCTACGCCCGCTACTGCGAGCGCCTTGCGGAGTTCAGCCGGCTCATCCTTTTCGACAAGCGCGGGATGGGCATGAGCGACCGAGTGGCCGGGGCGACACCGCTTGAAACGAGGATGGACGACATCCGTGCGGTCATGGACGCCGTCGGCTCGGAGCGGGCGGCGATCATGGGCGAATCAGAGGGTGGACCCTTGTCGATCCTGTTCGCCGCCGCGCACCCTGACCGGACTCTCGCGCTCATCCTCCAGGGGGCCGAGCTCCGGGAGCGCACCGATGAGACATGGCCGTGGGGCGAGAGAACGGAACCGGAGCTCGAGGCGCGCCTCGCCGGCCTACCCGAGCGATGGGGTCAGTTTTCCGAAGACTCGGCGCGCGCCGTCTTCCCGAGCGTCGGTCCGGCGCCATGGCTGGCCGAGTGGTTCAGCCGCCTGTTCACGAGCGCCGCGACCCCCAACTCAGCTGACGCGTTCATCCGGATGGCGTTCGAGATCGACGTCCGCGACGTAGCTCCGACGATCCGTTTGCCCACGCTCATCCTCCATGCGATCGAAGATCAGATCTGTCACGTGGAGAACGGGCGCTGGTTCGCTCGGAATATCCCGGATGCGAAGTACGTCGAACTCCCCGGCGGTGACCACCTTGCCTTCTTCGAACCCGACAGGATCCTGTCCGAGATCCGCGAATTCCTTACGGGCCGGCGCGAGGCGGCCATGCCGGACACGTCGCTGGTCAGCCTGCTCTTCGTCGACGTCGTTGGATCGACGGAGCGCGCTGCCCAGCTGGGCGACCGTCGGTGGGCCGACCTCCTCGGCCAATTCCACGAGATCGTGCGCCGCGAGATCGGCCAGTTTCGCGGGAACGAGGTGGATACCGCAGGCGACGGCTTCTTCGTGAGCTTCGACGGCCCGGCCCGTGCAATCCGCTGCGCCACATCCATCATCGTCGCCGTTCGGGCACTCGGGCTGGAGGTTCGGGCCGGTGTGCACGTCGGTGAGCTCGGCTTCGCCGGGGGAAAGCCGGTCGGCCTCGCGGTGCACGTCGGGGCCCGCATCGGGGCGCTCGCGTCTGCGGGCGAGGTGTTGGTGTCAGGGACCGTTCGGGACCTTGTCGCGGGCTCGGGCCTCGCCTTCACGGACAGGGGCAGCCGGACACTCAAAGGCGTGCCCGACGAATGGCGACTCTTCGCTCTGAAGTCATAGGAGGGGACGAGAGTGGATGCCAATCAGGAACTGCTTGATCGATGGGCAGGCTGGCAACGCGCGATCGAGGATCGCGACGTTGTGGCGGCTGGCGACTGTCTCGCCGACGACTATGCCCTCCAGCTCGTGCAGCCGGTTCGAGCAGTGATCGGGCGGGCGCAATGGCTCGCCGCGCTACCGGACTACGTGGTTTCCAGCTACCAGGTCGAGGACCAGGTCGTCGACATCGACGGTGATCGAGCGGTCGTTCTCCATCGCGCGCGGATGCAGGCGACGGTATCGAGGGTCGACCGAAGCGGCATCTTTGTGATTACCGACGTCTGGCGACGAGAAGGCGGACTCTGGAAGGTCTGGCGCCGCCACTCGACCCCGCTGACCAGCGGTGCGATGCCTCCGCCTACCCGCTGATCTCGGCGCGCCATCCGAGGCGCGGCTCGATGCGGCGGGGCACAAGGGCCAGTCGCCCGAATCACTGGATAACCCAGATCTCCTTGATCAGGCCGTCCTCGAACCGGTAGATGAGCGCGGCCCGTTTTACGTCGCTGCTGCCGGTCAGGCCCGTGATCCGCTCCTCGTCGATGACGTAGTCGCCGACGGCGATCCGATTCGGGCTCACGTACCGGAGGTTCGGGTGCCGCTCCATCTGGCTCGCGTAGCGCGCCCGGACGACCTCGGACCCCTCCATCTCGATCGTGCCGTCGATCTGTCTCACGACGGCATCCGGGGCATAGAACGCCAGGCACGCATCCAGGTCGTGGTCGTGGTAAGCGTCAATCGCGGCCTGGACGATGTCACGTGGTTCCATTGCGCTCCTCCACCGGCCGCCGGGCCGCACTCGGCTGGGTCTGCGGATCAGCCGCCGTCGAGACTCATCCGCCGAAGATCTTCGCGATCTCGAAGGCGGCGGTCTCCTCAAGTTGATCGTAGCGACACTCGGCCGGCGGCTTGTCCGGGCGCCAGCCCTTGAACGTCGTCCCGTGGCGGAACCGCGTTCCCTGGAGGTGGTCATAGGCCACCTCGACCACACGCTCGGTCCGAAGCGGCTCCCAGGACAGGTCCTTGCCGCGATTCCAGCGTGACGTGGCGCCTGGCAGCCGCTGCCCCGATGCTTCGGCATCGCCATGGGACGCCCAGTCGGCCCACTCTTTCCACGGATGCTCGTCCAGCGCGCGCTCG
>JANMPD010000291.1:0-5029 GCA_031369685.1 Chloroflexota bacterium
CCCGCCCAGAACTGGATGAACGTGGCCGGCCAGAGGATGAGCTTGTTGAGGTCCATCATCGCGACGACGGTCTGGGGCGTGAACATCGCGATCATGATCAGGATCGCTGCCCCGATCGCCACCGACGCCTGGAGCAGCGTCTGGCGCTGCAAGCGCTCGCGGTCGAGGTCGTCCGCGGTGACCTCGTCGGCCAGCGAGGCGGCGGTACCCTCGGAGCCAGCCGCGATTACCGCCTCGGGTTTGACCTCGTAGCCCGCGGCGCGGACTGCGGCGACGGCCTCATCCCTGCCGGCGAGGCCCGGATCCAGGCGGACGGTGGCCCGTTCGGTGGCGAGGTTCACGCTCGCGTCCTGGACACCCGGCGTCTTCTTGAGGAAGCGCTCGATCCGGTTGACACAGGACGCGCAGGTCATCCCCTCGATCGGGAGGACAATCTCGATCGGGAGCAGGCGCGGGTCAGCCGTGTGTTCGGTGGTCATCGGGTCAAGGTCTTGCCGGGGGCGTGGCGGGGCGCTACATCGCCGGGATGTAGGACGGATCGAGGAATCGGCCCGGGTCGTCACCAAATTCGAGCTTGCAGCCGCGGCCACAGAAGTAGTACGTCATGCCTTCGTGCTCGGCGACGAGGTCCTTGGCCACGGCGCCCGCCCGATCGACAGTCATGCCACAGACGGGATCCAGGGCGGCGGCGTCACCCGTTGGATTCGCGGCATTGCCAGGGGCCATGTGCAGATGCTTGTCCACGGTTAATTCCTCCGTTCGAGACCCGGCGCGAGGATCGCCGGCGGGTCCAGTCTTGATACTCCATGGGAGTATAGCAAACGACATGCGAGCAGGCCGCCGGGCCATGGATCGCGTCCTGTGCGACGATCCGGCCCGTGAACCTCGTCGACGCCTTGGCGCTGATTCTGCTGATCGCGGCCGTCGTCCTTGGCGTTCGCTCGGGCGCGCTCCCACAGCTGGGGGGCCTGATCGGCGCGGTGGCGGGTGCGCTCGTCGCCCTCGCCGCGATCCCCTTCCTTGTGCCGAATCTGGTGTCGCTGCCGGCCGTCGTACGCGTCGCCGTCGTCCTGGGCTCGTTGATGCTGCTGATCGGCGTCGGGGAAATGGTCGGGGCGAGGGTCGGACGGGCGGCCTCGAGGCGCCTTGGTCACGGCGTGTTCAACGCCCTCGACCGGGTGGCAGGGGCCGTCGTCGGAGCCGGCCAGGCCGTCCTGATCGTGTGGCTCCTCGGCGGAATCCTGACGACCGGCCTGGTGCCGCCGCTGGCGCGCGATGCCCAGACCTCGGTTGCGATCCGCGGGATCGATGCGGTTCTGCCACCGCCGACGGACCTGGTCCTGGGCCTTGGCGCGACCCTCGATCAATCCGGACTTCCGGATGTGTTCCTCGGTCTCGAACGGGTTCCCGCCGACCCGGTTGCCATGCCCGCGGACCCACTTGCCCAGATGATCGGCCGCCGGGCGCTCGCATCGGCGCCACGAATCGAAGCCGATGCCTGCGACTACCGATCAACCGGGACGGGTGTTGCGGTCAGGTCGGGCTATGTCGTGACGAATGCGCACGTCGTTGCAGGGGCCCGATCCGTGACGGTCATCTCAACCTCGGGATCGTTCAATGCCATCGTCGTCGCGTTCGATCCGAACCTCGATGTGGCGGTGCTTCGGGTTGTCGGATTCGATTCTGGTCCGTTGTTCTTCTCCACGGGCGATCCCGTCAGGGGCACGACCGGCGCCACGATCGGCTATCCGAACGGCGGCGGCGCGGTGATCGAGCCGGCGGCGGTTGCGGCTCGATATCCGGCCGAGGGGCTCGACATCTATGGAACGTCGCGCGTCCATCGTCAGATCATCGAGATCCGCGCGATCGTGGAGCCGGGCGACAGCGGCGGTCCCCTGCTCCTGTCGGACGGGACGGTCGGTGGACTCATCTTCGCCGAATCACGAACGGATCCGGCGGTTGGCTACGCGTTGTCCCCGACGGCCGTGGCGACCGCCATCGTGCCTTCGCTCGGGCTCACGACTGCCGTCGCCACCGGGCCCTGCCTGCACTGATTGCGGCGGCCGCCCGACGGCCGTGGCCCGGATCACCGATCATTCGGCCGGATGAAACGAATGCTCGAGAGCCTGACCGCTGCCTCCAAGGCAACCCTGTCCGCGCTCGAGAACCCGAGCACGCGCCGCGTCCAGCTCGCCTTCCTCATCGCGTTCACGGTCGATTCGGCGATGCTCGTGCTGCTGGCGGTCACCGCCTTCACGGCCGCTGGCCCCGTGGGCGTTGCCGCCGTGGGTGTCGCCCGGGTGGGCACCTCCCTGGCATTCGGATTCCTGTCCGCGACTCCGCTTGCGCGCTGGCGAGCGGACCGTTTGCTGCTCGCAATCGGCATCGTTCGGGGCATAGCGTCGGCCGGGGCCATCGTGGTGATCGCCGTCGGCGGTGATCTGATCGGGCTGGTGATCGTTGCGGCAGTGACCGGAGCGACCGTCGCGATCCTGGCCCCGGCCCAGAGCATGCTTCTCCCGGCCCTCGCGCGGACCCCCGAGGAGCTCGTCACGGCAAATGTCGCCTCGAGTGCGGCCGAGGCGATGGGCACGTTCATCGGCCCTCTCATGGCCGCCCTGTTCATCGCCATGGGGACGCCAGCGTTCGTCGCCGCGACCGCCATCGTCGTCCAGATCGTCGGGAGCGCAGCCCTGCGGGAGATCCACTTCGAGGACCAGGCCTATGCGCGCGGCCCGAGCCGACCTTCGGCAGGACGGGGCCTTGGGCTGGGTTCCGGGATCCAAGCGATCCGACGGCGACCGGTGATCGCGATTGTGATCGTGGCTTTCGGGCTCCAGACGATGGTGCGTGGCCTGTTGACGACCCTGGTCGTTGTCCTGAGCGTCAACCTGATCCATCTCGGGGAAGCGGGAGTCGGCCTGCTCGGTGCCGCGATGGGTGTGGGCGGCATCGGCGGAATCCTCGTCGGGCTGGCGCTGCGGCGGAGCGGGCCAAGCGCGTTCGCCCTGTCCCTGGCCGGCTGGGGGCTGCCGATCGCGGTCATCGGCCTGGTTCCGCTGCCCGTGGTCGCGGTCCTCGCCTTCGTGGTGACCGGCGTGTCCAATGCGCTGCTCGATGTCGTTGGGCTGACCATGCTCCAGCGCGGCTGTCGGAACGAGCAACGCGGAGCCGTCTTCGCACTGTTCGAGGGGGCCGCATCGCTCTTTGCCATCATCGGCTATCTGCTGGCGCCGACCCTCATCGCGCTGATCGGCGTCCAGGGCGCCTTCGTGGTCACGGGGGCCGTGCTTCCAGTGGCGGCCGCAATCATCTGGCTGCTGCTCCGTCGGTACCCCGAGATCGAGGCGGTTCCATGGCCCCTCGTCGAGCGGCTGCGCGGAGTTCCGGCCTTCAGGGTCCTCCCGCTGACCGGGATCGAGCGCCTCCTGGCGGCTGCGGTACCGGTGTCCTTCGACGCCGGCGACGTTCTCATGGCCAAGGGTGCCCTGGGCGACACGTTCCTGGTGATCGACTCGGGCGAGGCAGCCGTCACGGACGGCGAGCGCTCGCTCGGGATCGTTGGTCCTGGCGCCGGAATCGGGGAGATCGCGCTGCTGCGCGGCGGGATTCGGACGGCCACGGTAACCGCGCTCACGAAGGTCCATGCACAGTCATTCGACGCGGGCTCGTTCCTGGCCGCGGTCAGTGGACCCGCTGCCATGGAAGCCACGTCAGTGATCCTCCTGGAGCGCCTGGCCCGGTCCGCGGAGGTGGCCTGAGCAGCCGCGGTTGCCGACCAATCGTCGGTCGGACGAGGCTTCGGACCAGGTTTCGGACTAGGCTTCGGCCTCGCCCGGATCACCGGCGTGGGGTCTCCGCGCAACAGCCGCCTCGACCTTTGTTCGAATGTCCGGAAACCTGGTCATGACACGGCCGAATTCGAACCCTCCGAGCTTCAGGAACTCGCAATCGGTGGCGCAGGTCGCCGTCGCCGTTCGTGGCGAAGCCTCGAACAACGCGATCTCACCAAAGAATCCGCCGTTCGTCATCGAGCGGGTGACACCGCCGAGGCGCTCGATGTGGACTGTGCCGCGGACGATCAGGAAGAACGCGTCTGCCGGCTCGCCCTCACGCATGACGACGGTGCCCGCCGACGCGCTTACTTCCTGAGCCAGGGTGGCGACTGCCTCCATGCTCCGTTGATCGAGCGCAGCGAAGAGCGGCAGGCGGGCGAGGAGTTCGGCCGTGCGGTTCATTCCCGCCGAGCATAGCCCGCCTCGTACACTGATGTCTGCATCGAGCCGCACCAGCGAAGGCCAGCCAATGTCAGATCGCCCGCGCCCCTACGACCGACCGACCGATCCCGGCAAGCGTCATTCCCATGCACTGACCGACGGCCCGGATCGCGCCGCCGCACGGGCGATGCTCAAGGCGATCGGCTTCACGGACGATGACCTCGCGAAGCCGCTCGTCGGGGTTGGGACGACCTGGATCGAGACCATGCCGTGCAACTTCAACCAGCGGCGGCTGGCGGAGTTCGTGAAGCAGGGCATCCGCGAGGCCGGCGGTACGCCGATGGAGTTCAACACGATCGCCGTGTCTGATGGCGTTTCGATGGGCACCGAGGGGATGAAGGCGAGCCTGGTCAGTCGAGAGGTCATTGCCGACTCGATCGAGCTGGTCGTGCGCGGGCATCTGCTCGATGGCGTCGTCTGCCTCGTCGGCTGCGACAAGACGATCCCGGGCGCCGCGATGGCCCTGGCCCGGCTGGATGTACCGGGCCTGGTCCTGTACAACGGGACGATCTACCCCGGTCACTACAAGGGCCGTGACCTGGAGGTCGTGTCCGTCTTCGAAGCCATCGGAGCCTACCGGGCCGGCAAGATCTCGCTCGAGGAGCTGTACGAGATCGAGAGCGCCGCGTGCCCGGGGGCGGGAGCCTGCGGCGGCCAGTTCACGGCGAACACCATGTCCATGGTCATGGAGTTCCTGGGCCTGTCGCCGGCGGGCCTGAATGGCATTCCGGCCGAGGACCCGGACAAGGACG
>JANMPD010000340.1:0-10029 GCA_031369685.1 Chloroflexota bacterium
GCCCTCCCATTCGCGCAGGGCGTCGGGCGACGCCAGGACGAACAGCGGCTCGCCACGATGGTGGCGCGCGGTGTAACCCGCCGCTGCCGACGCCGCCGTTATGAGCCGGGCGGGATCCACCGCAATGCCGAAACTCCGCGAAACACCTGCCGCCAAAGACCGCCGATGCGCCGATGAGTAGTTCGTGACGACCCGATACGGAATCGAGGCCGCCTCCAGACGGAGGAGGGCGTCGACGGCGCCGGGCAAGGGCTTGCCGGCATACAGGAGCACACCATCGGCGTCGAGGATCAAGGCCCGGACGCCGGCCACGGCGACGTCCAGATCGGAGGCGTGCGAGGCGGGGCGCTGGGTCGGGCTCATCCGCCGATGGTAGTCTCCGCCGAGGCGAGCGACCGCGCGCCGGTCCGGTGGGTGCCCTGCGCTGGAGGCAAGACGATGGGTTTGCTCGATGGAAGAACGGCCCTGATCTTCGGTGTCGCGAATGATCATTCGATCGCCTGGGGCATCGCCCGTGCCCTGCATAACGCCGGGGCCATCGTCGGATTCTCATCGGTCGAGAGCCTGCTCGAGAAGCGTGTCCAGCCCCTGGCCGCATCGATCGGCGCGACGTTCGTGGAGCCCTGCGATGTCCAGTCGGACGACGACATCCGCGCGGTCATGGCGAAATGGCAGGCCGCCCACGGCCGGATCGACATCCTCATCCACGCTCTGGCCTTCGCCCGCCGCGAGGACCTCGAGGGCACCTTCGTCGATACATCGCGGGACGGTTTCGCGCTGGCGATGGACGTGTCGACCTACTCGCTCGTCGCCCTGGTCCGGGCGGCGCGCCCCATGCTCCGTCCCGGTTCGACCGTGCTGACCCTCAGTTACTACGGGGCCGAGAAGGTGGTCGCCCACTACAACGTCATGGGCGTGGCCAAGGCCGCGCTGGAAGCAAGCGTCCGCTACCTCGCGGCGGACCTCGGTCCGGAGGGTGTGCGGGTCAATGCGATCAGCGCCGGGCCGGTCCGTACGCTGGCGGCCGCCGGCATTGCCGGCTTCAAGAAGCTCTATGGATCCTTCGCCGATGTCGCCCCGCTCCGGGCCAACATCACGCCCGAGGATGTCGGCAAGACCGCGGTCTGGCTATCGTCGGATCTGTCGTCCGCCGTCACGGGCGAGGTCATCTACGTCGATGGCGGGTTCAACGTGATGGGCGTTCCGCTCGGCGACGGCTGACCTGGATGCGCGACAACACGTGGGCTCTCGACTGAGACCGAGTAGCGATCGGCGCCGTGCGGGCGCTGTTGCAATCGGGCGCCGGCTCGCGGCGCGCCGCAGGAAACCGGAGTTGCGAGCGGCGCTACCAGCCCGCGGTTCCCGGCTCCCCCTTGAACGGTCCGACGACGCGGGACGTCACCCAGCCACCGTAGAAGTTCCCCGGCTGCGGCGTCGCCCGTTCTTCTCCGACCCAGGCCTCATCGACGCGGCCCGCGTAGAAGGCGAGGTGGCCGGCGATCGATTCGTAACCGGGGCTCGGGTCAACGTAGCGCCACGCGATGTTGCTGATGCGTCGACCGCCGTGATCGTAGGTGACGTAGGACGCGTTGCCCTTCCACTCGCAGAACGAGCCATGAGGACTGGCGCCGAGGCGCTCCATCCGCACGTCGGCCTCCGGGAAGTAGTAGACCGGCGCGCCGGCGGTCTCCAGGACGCGGATGCCCCGCGTCGTCTCGGCCACGGTCTCGCCGCCGACGACGACCCGGAGCCGCTCCGGAACGGCTTCAACCCGCGGCGGGCGTGGGTAATCCCACACGGATTCCTGACCTGAATGGGGTTCGATTCGATCGGGCGGTGCCTGGGTCCCGGCGGTGACGCCGGGAAGACCGTGGGCGGGTCGTTGGATCATCAATATGCCTCCGTGACCGACAACCTACCGCGTTCGCCCGGAGCGTGCGTCAGGCAGTCACGACCTGATCGCGGCCTGCGGCCTTGGCCATCGCGAGCGCGACATCCGCATGCTCGATGAGGATGGGGCCGACGTCCTGGGTCGGCGCGAGCCCGGCGCAACCGGCCGAGACCGTGCAAGCGATCAGCTCGCCGGATGGGGCGGCAATCCGCTTCCCGGCAAACAGCGTTCGGACCTCCTCAGCCAGAAGGGTCGCCTGCTCACGAGTGGCGCCCGGAAGCAGGACGACGAACTCCTCGCCACCATACCGGGCGACAAGGTCACTGGCGCGAACCCTGCCGGCGAGCAGGTCGGCGAACGCGCGCAGGACTCGATCGCCCGCCTGGTGCCCGTATTGCTTGTTGACAACACCGAAGTGGTCGAGGTCGAACATGACCGCGGACAAAGGCTGTCGCTGGTCTGATGGCTGGCGGTCTCGCACCGCGACCAGCTTGACCATCGCCGCATCGAAGAATCGTCGATTGTGGAGGCCCGTGAGCGGATCGGTGACCGCGGCCTCGCGCGCCTCGGACAGGAGCCGTTGATTGACGAGCGCCAGCGAGACCTGGACGCCGAGCAACCCGGCGACCTCCTGCTCCTCAGGCGTATAGGGTCTCGAGATGTCGCCTCGGAGCCATGAGATCGCTCCGAAGGCCCTTCCATCGCGCGTCAGCGGAACCGCCATGGCGGCGACCAGGTCCGGGATCCTGGCGGTCTCCGCGGCCTTCGGAAAGTGGGCACGATCGAGCTTGTCGTCGACAACGAGGCGTCCGGTCTCGATGGCGCGCCCGGCAACACCTTCCCCGGGGAGAACTCGAATACCCCGCATCGACGGGTCGCCGCCGACGATCCGTTCCGTCCGGAACTCGTCCGAGCCGGGCTCGGCAAGGATCAGCGCGACCATCGTGGCATCGATGACCCCGGCGACGCCGGTGGCGACGAGGTCGTGCATCCCGGCTGGATCGAGCGTGCCGTTCAGCCGCACCGACAGGTCCGACAGACGCACGAGCAACATCGCGCGCTCGGCCAGCTTCACCCGCTCGTGGCCCAGCGCGAGCGCGGCAGACAGTCGGTCACCGACGATCTGCATGGTCGCAAAGTCATCGTCGTCAAGACGTCGCGCGGCGTTCGATTCCACGTTGAGCACGCCGAGGAGGGTCGTCCCACTGATGAGTGGGACGCTGATCTCGCTGTTGACCGCCGAGTCGGCGGATTCGTAGTCCTCATCGATGGTCACATCGGGCACGAACACGGGCTCGAGTGTCCGGGCCACGCGTCCGATGACCCCGCGCCCGATGTCGAACGTGAGGATGGGATTGGCGTAGTTTCGCTGGGCGCCGAGTTGCAGGGCGCCGCCATCCCAGAGATAGACCGATGGATACCGATACCCGAAGGTGCCCTCGAGAATCTCCACCAGGGCGCCAAGCACATCACCGCGCGGACCTTCACGAGCGAGCAGGCGGCCGACGGATTCGACGGCACCGAGCTGGCGAGTCCGGCGACGCTCGAGTGCATGGGCCTCCCGGGCGCGCACAACGGCCTGTTCCATGGATGCGACCACTCGTCGACTCCCGAGGGCCAGGACGAGCTCGGCCGCAAACATGGCCAGGGCCTCAAGTCGCGACCCGTCAGAGAATCCGGGCAGCAGGATCGGGGCGACCGTGACAAGGGCACCGACGACGGCGACGACCAGCGGGCCACGGGTTCCGATGGCGGCAGCCATGGCGACGACGGGGATGACCAGCGCCGTTACCGGGCCGACCTCAGGTCCGGCCGTGTGGGTGTTGGCCGCGACCACAAACGCAAGCGAGAAGAGCAGGCGCAACCCAGACCAGGAGCGTGCCTGCGTCCCGGTGAGAATGGCCTGGATGATGAGGAAACTGCCACCGACGCCGAGGATCTGCAATGCAGAGGCGTTGCTGACGATCAGCTCGATCAGGACAACCGGGAGCGCCACGAATCCCGCCAGCAGCAGCTGGGGATCCCGCCGCGCAAGTTTCAGATAGCGGCGCCAGGGCATCCGGCGCCGATGCGGGTCGGGCTCAGACCGTGCGAACTGGGCGATCGGCGGGAAGACGCCGGGCTTGGCGGGGCCGGCGGGAGACAGACCGGGAGGCAATGTCGCCCTCGCTGGCTGGGTGGCGCTGGCCGGTTGTAGATGCTTGGACATGGCGGTCACGTGGGCGGGTGCTGGACCATCGGCATGTGATCCGACGAGGACGATGATCGATGCCGCTCACGGACACCGCCATCGCCCATCCGTACCAGACCGCACAGGACCGACGCCGATTTCAGGCGCCGGCGGCCTTGGCCCCGACCTCTTCGGGCAGCCAGAACCAGCGCAGGGCTTCGAAGTCAGGGCCGACCAGGCGCCGATCCAGAGGTTCCGGCTCCGGCCGGGTCCCGAGCGCAAACAGTGCCCGGGCGTGATCGAGATAGCCGGACAATTGCTCCTCTGGCGCCTGATGGCGATGAGCCGCGAAGCGCATCGCGCCGTTCTCGTCGTACGTGACGTCCCGCAGGCTGAGCGGGGCCTCCGGCGGATCTCCCCGATGCCGCCACAGCCCCGACGCCGGCTCGAAGCGATAGTCGGGCAGCAGCCGCCATCCATCGGTTGCAACCAGGTCGACGGCTTCAAGGATGAAGTCAAAGACGACGTCACTGATGAAGTAGTTGAAGTTCACGCGGATCCAGCCGGGCTTGATGCCCTCGCACCCTCGCTCGATCTCGCGCTCGAACTCGTGGGAGGTCTCGAGGTCGATGCCGAGCAGCCGATGGCCGTATGGGCCGGCACACGAGCACCCGCCGCGCGACTGGATTCCGAACAGATCGTTCAGGACCGCAACCACGAAGTTATGGTGCAGGTAGCGACCCGCGTGACGGACGACGAACGAGACGATCGACAGCCGATCCAGCGAGTGCGAGCCGAGCACCTCGATGCTCGGATTGCCCTCCCAGCGCTCGATCGCGTGCCGGATGAACGCCTCTTCGCGTTCCCGGATCGCGTCGGTGCCGACGGCCTCCTTGAGTTGGAAGACCAGACCCGCCCGGATGGATTCCACGATCGCCGGTGTCCCGCCCTCCTCGCGATGCTCGGGATCGGTCAGGTAGACATGCTCGCTCGGATTGACATAGGCGACCGTTCCGCCACCGGGCGCTGTGGGCACGCGATTCTTGAACAGGTCACGGCGCGCAGCGAGGATTCCGGGCGTGCCAGGGCCGCCGATGAACTTATGCGGGCTGATGAACACCGCGTCCTTGTAGTCGAGCTCGGCATTGTCACCCGGACGATGCGGCGCCATTTCGATCTCGACGTAGGGCGCGGCAGCCCCGAAGTCCCAGAACGATCGAGCGCCGAAGCGGTGGAGGAGGACCGAGATCGAGCGGGTGTCGCTGATGATCCCGGTGACATTCGATGCCGCCGAGAAGCTGCCGATCTTCAGGCCGCGGTCTTCATGGCGGGACAGTTCCCGTTCGAGCGCGCCGAGGTCGATCCGCCCATCGGCATCCTCGGGGATGGTCACGACATCGGCAATGGATTCGCGCCACGGCAACTCGTTCGAATGGTGCTCGTATGGGCCAATGAACACGACCGGGCGCTCGGGAGCGGGGATCACGGACAGGAGATCGTAGCGATCGTTGAGGTCGGCCGGCAGGCGGATGTTCAGCACGTCGACCAGCTTGTTGATCGCTCCGGTAGACCCGGAGCCGCAGAAGATGATCGCGTGATCGTCCGGGTTTCCACCAAGCGCCTCCCGGATGATGGCGCGGGCATCTTCCCGGAACCGGGAGGTCTGGAGGCCGGTGCCACTCGATTCGGTGTGCGTGTTGGCGTACTGCGGCAGGACCGCCGCCCGGATGTAGTCCTCGATGAACGCGAGCGAGCGACCCGAGGCGGTGTAGTCGGCGTACGTCACGCGGCGCAGGCCGTAGGGCCCCATGACTGCTTCGTCATCGCCAATGACGGCGTTGCGAATGGTCTCGATCAGCGCGCTCGGGTCGACCATGGGTGCATCGTACGCGCCCGGGTTCACGGCGAACGCTCAGGCGCGGGCAGATCGGCGGTCAGGCGCTCGGGGCACGCTCGCCGGCGCCCCGGTACGCGATGACTTCGACCTTCTCGAGCGTGATCATGCCCCCGGTGACCATGCCGTCGAGCTCGGGCAGGATCGCCCGGATTCTATCTTCGGCGTCCACGACTTCGATCAGGACGGGCAGATCCTCGGAAAGGCGCAGGATGCGTGTGGTGTGGAGGTGCTGCTTCGCGCCGAACCCTTCGATCCCGCGCAGCACCGTTGCGCCGGCCAGACCACGCTCGCGGAGGAGATGGACGATCGCCTCGTATAGTGGCCGGCCATGCCAGGTATCCGATTCGCCGATGTAGATGCGGGCAAGCAGCCCGGTTCCCTCGATCTTCATGCGAGCGCCCTCCCGATCGTGAGGCCGATGAACATCGCGACGAGCCCGAGGACGACCGATCCGAACGCATTGATCGCGGCAAGGCTGACGGCGCCGTCCTCCCAGAGTCGCCAGCTCTCGAGCATCAGGGTCGAGAAGGTCGTATAGGCGCCGAGGAACCCGATCATGAGGGGTACGCGCACCGACGACGGCAGCACGCCGCGCTCGATGGCCAGGGCGAACAGGATGCCGAGGAGCGCAGAGCCCGACAGGTTGATGAGCAAGGTTCCCCACGGAAACGCACCGGTCGCTCGATCGCTGATCCAGCCGTCCAGGACGTAGCGAGTCACGGCACCGGCGGCACCCCCGAGAGCAACGAGCAGGACATGCATCAATTGATACTCCCGGCCCGCCTCGCGGGCGTCAAGCCTGGACCGGAACAGCAGGTTGGAATCGGCGGAGGGTCAGCGATCTAGCAGTGAATCGGACTCGAACCGGGTCTCAACCGATCCCTGGCCGTCGAGGCGCAGCAGGAGCAGGAATGGACCTCTGCTCGGTCCATGCTAGGCTCGCACCGCCGTCGCCACGGCGACGCTGCCCGGGCGGGAGTAGCTCAGTTGGCAGAGCGTCAGCCTTCCAAGCTGAATGTCGCGAGTTCGACCCTCGTCTCCCGCTCCAACCGCTTCGGTCCATCCGGCCTCCCCTGGCCCGATGTGATCCACTGCCGTGCTCGTAAGGTCAGCCCTTGCGCTCCAGGATCGGGCGTGCGATGTCGGGCTTGTCGACGACGAACGCGAACATCGCGCGGTCGCCCCAGCGCCCGAGGAACAGGTGCCCGTAGATGTTGACCCCGGCATCCGCCAGGGCGCGGGACAATCGGGCCATGCCGCCGGGCTTGTCGTCGACCTCGGTGATGATCGACTCGCCTTCGACGTAGACGTACGCGCCGGCATCGAGGATCTCGCGGGTGGCATCGTCGTCGGCCGTGGTCATGATCACGTGGCCGGATCCGCCGATGCCGCCGCCGCCGATGGCCCGCAGGTCCACTCCGCGCGCGGCAAGGAGCTCGGCAAGCGTAGCCATGGCCCCGGGGTCGTTCTTCAACTGGACCACGAACTGATTGGCCATGCCGCCCTCCATATCGTGAACACCTCGACCGGCGTCCTGCCACTCCATCGTACCGGCCCGATGGCACGGGCGCCGCAACCCGCTACGATCCGACCGTGACGACGCTCGATCCTGCTCTGCCGGCCCCGCTGCGCGCCTCGATGGCGGACCTGCCGCCCGAAATCGCCCGGGCCCTCGCAGCGGCCTCGCCCGACCTTCACGAAGCACGGCGGCGGACCGTCCCCTCCGGTGGCATTCCCTGGCAGTTGGCCGAGTGGGGCGATTCGGACCGCCCACCGGTCGTGCTGCTCCACGGCGTGACCTCGAACGCGGAGACGTTCTGGCGGATCGCTCCGGCCATCGCCGCGTCGGGGCGCCGGGTCATCGTGGTCGACCTGCCGGGGCACGGCCGGACGGGTCACTGGCAGGGTCGCTATCGGTTCGCCGAGACGGCTGCGGATGTGGCCGCGCTTCTCGATGCCGCCGGGCTCCTCCACCCGCACCTCGCGGTCCTCGGCCACTCCTGGGGCGGCATGGTCCTTGCCGCGCTGCCCGCGGCTGGCGTTCGACCGCACCGGCTCATCCTGCTGGACCCGCCGGCGCTTCCCGTGGCGGCCATGGAGTTGATGACCCACGATCCACTCGAACGGAAGTACGACGACCTGGACGAGGCGCTCGCGGCCATCAGGTCCGTCAATCCCGGCTGGTCCGACAGCGACATCCATGCCAAGGCGCTCGGCCTCACGCAGTTCGACCTGGGTGCCGTCGAGGCGATCCTGCTTGAGAATGGCGATTGGGACGGCGGGCTCGGAGCCCTCGCAGATCCAGCCGCCCAGGGCCTTTCGATCTGGCTGGTCCGTGGCGAGTTCAAGGACGGCGGGCTGATCCCGGACGCCGTCCTTCCGGCCTTCGTCGCCAGGATCGGCGCAGATCGCATCATCACGATTGCCGACGCTCCGCATTCCCCACAGCGCCTCTACCCCGAGGCGACGGTGCTCGCAATCCTGCGCGCCCTCGGGTCCTAGCCTCGCTCGGCCCCACGGGCCTTTGGCGGACGCGCCGATGCACGGCGCCCTGGCGGCGCAGTGCCGACGGCGTCTTTGTGCGGGCCAGGGGCTCGGTGCAGCGCGATCGCTCGTTGATAGGCAGCGACGTAGGCGGGGGCGGAACCCGTTCGCCAGTCGAAGTCAACCTCCATGCCGCGGTCCAGCAGCGCGTCCCACGGCGGTCCCCCAGATCGGAACCGCGTGGCGAACCTGTGGCACGCCCAGACGAGGCCGTCGGCCGTGGCGTGCCGGAAGACGAACCCCGTTCCTGACCCGGGATGGTCGTGTTCATCGATGACAGTGTCGGCGAGGCCACCGGTCGCGTGGACGATCGGGGGTGTTCCGTAGCGAAGCGCCACCATCTGGCCGGTTCCGCACGGCTCGAATCGCGAGGGCATGAGAAAGCCGTCGGCACCAGCGTAGATCCGGCGCGCCATCTCCCGGTCGAATCGCTCGATCAGCGCGACGCGATCCGGGCTCGCGACCGCCAGATCGCGCAGCGCTCCCACGAGTGCTGGCGGACCGGACCCCTGGACCACCAGGCGGAAGCCGTCCGTGAGCAGCCTGGGCGCCGCCTCGGCAACGAGGTCGAAGCCCTTCTGCGGATCGAGGCGCCCGATCATGCCGAGAACCGGGTCTGGATCGGCTGGATCCATGCCGAGTCGGGTCAGCAGGTCCGTACGACAGCCGGCCTTGCCAGCGCGATCCATCCGCGAGAAAGGCGCCGCGAGGGCCGGGTCATCGGCCGGATCCCAGAGTTCGGTGTCGAGGCCGTTCAGGATCCCGAAGAACCGATCTCCCCGCGCGCGGAGCGCGGCATCCAGGCCCATGCCGAATTCGAGCGTCAGCGCTTCCGCGGCGAAGCCAGGGCTGACCGTATTGACCAGGTCCACGCCGAGGATTCCCGTGCGCAGGAGGTCGACCCCCTCCCCGCGGGGCGTCGAAGCGACCCATTCGGGTCCCAGCTCCTTGACATGCCCGGCCGGCGTCCAGCCGTGATACGCGAGGTTGTGGACCGTGAGCAAGGTCGCCGGGCTTGCCGATCCCTCCGCTCCCACCGGACCATCGAGATACCGAACCGTCGGGGCCGCGTGCCAATCGTGGAGGTGCAGCAGGTCAGGCTCCCGGCCCTCGACGCGCATCACCTCCAGTGCAGCGCGGCAGAAGACCGCAAATCTGCCGGCGTTGTCGGCGTAGTCGCCGGTCTCGTCCCCGTAGTAGCCCCCGGCGCGATCGAACGATGCCGGGTGGTCGATCAGGCGCAGGCGATACCCATCCGCCTGGACATCGATGACCTCGACGCTCGCCACGGCGCCACGGCGACCGCCAGATGCCGGGACGCGAACCGTCTGCCGGCCTTCGATCCGATCCGCCGGAAGGTCCATCCCTCGATAGCGGGGCAGGAAAACATCGATCGGCGTTTCGATGTCGTCGCCGGGCAGGCTTCCCAGTGCCCGCGCCAGGGCGTCCACGACATCGGCCAGGCCCCCGGTCTTGGCCCATGGTTCGCACTCGGCCGCAATGAATGCAACGCGGATCGACATGGGA
>JANMPD010000312.1:0-38315 GCA_031369685.1 Chloroflexota bacterium
CGTCGCGCAGTCATCGCACCGGAGCGAGTCCGGAATCGGCAGTTCGATGGCCATCGGGGCAGTGCAGCAGGGGCGTTCGATGAGGATCATGGGCCCAGCCTCCACGAACGATGTGACAGCTTGCGTGGCACGATGGTTCCGACTCGTCATGATCTCGAGGATTCATCGCCGCCATGACCAATGAGCCCGGCCTCGTCATCGACGTCGCAGACCTCCGCAAGCGCTACGGCCGTGTCCAGGCACTGGCCGGTCTGAGCATGACCGTGCGACCGGGTGAGATCTTCGGCTTCCTCGGCCCGAACGGTGCGGGCAAGACGACCGCGGTCAAGTTGCTCCTCGGCCTCGCCCGGCCCACTGCCGGGCGAGGGACGGTCCTCGGGCAGCCGCTCGGGGATCGCGAGGCGCGCCGTCGGATCGGCTACCTCCCGGAGCTGTTCCGGTTCCAACCGTGGCTCCGGGCGCGGGAGGTCCTGAACCTGCACGCCGACCTCATCGGGATGCCACAGACCGGGCGCGCCCGCGCCTTCGATGAGGTCCTCGAGTTGGTCGGGCTTTCCGAACGCGGCGACACCTCCGTCAGCGGGTTCTCGAAGGGCATGCAGCAGCGCCTCGGCCTCGGCGTGGCGCTCGTCGGCGATCCGGCGCTGGTGATCCTCGACGAGCCGACATCGGCACTCGACCCGATCGGTCGGATGGATGTCCGCGGGATCCTTCGAACGGCACGCGATCGAGGCGCTGCCGTCCTCCTGAATTCGCACCTGTTGACGGAGGTCGAGCAGGTCTGCGATCGCCTCGCGATCGTCGACAAGGGCGCGGTCATTGCCGAGGGATCGCTGGCCGAAGTCCTCGGCGCCCATGAGACGCGCATCCGCGTCGAGGGCCTGGAACCTGGAGGCATGGCCCTCCTCGACCGTTTCGGCCCGACGAGGTTCGATGGCCGGGATCTGTTCATCAAGGACCTGCCGGCCGCCGAGGTTCCTGACGTTGTCGCGACACTCGTGGCCTCGGGTGTGCGGGTCCACGAGGTTGCATCCGGTCGGGAATCACTCGAGGCGCGATTCCTCGAGCTCGTCCGTGGCAATCGGCCGGAGTCGGTCGCGTGATCGCCATCGCGCGCCTGACCATCGGCGAAGCGGCGCGCCGCCGGATCCTGTGGGTGCTGGTGCTCCTGGCCATCCTGGCCGTCGCCCTCACCGGCTGGGGGATCGACCGTCTCGTCTCGTTCGCCCGTGCGTCCGAAACGTCGGAACTGACGATTCAGCTTGGTGTCTCCCAGATCCTGATCTTCATTGCCTTCCAGTTCAGCTTCGTTCTGGCGATGACGGCGGCCTTCCTGGGCGCCCCGGCCATCGCGAACGACATCGAATCGGGGATTGCCCTGGCCCTCCTCGCGCGTCCGATCCGACGTTCGTCGTATCTCCTTGGGCGATGGCTCGGCCACGCCGTGGTCCTCGTCACGTATGGCGCCGGGTCCGCCCTGATGGCGATCCTCGTCGTGAGCCGCGTCTCCGGGTACACGCCGCCGTCGATCCTCGGACCGCTGGCCTACCTCGCGACCGAAGGTCTGGTGGTCCTGTCCCTCAGCCTGCTGCTCTCGACGCGCCTCCCGCCCATTGGCGCGGGAGCCATCTCCGTGGTCGTGTATGGGCTTTCCTGGGCCACCGGCGCGATCGAGCGGGTGGGGATCGCGATCGCCGCCCACAACCCGGGCGTGAACCTCGAGATCATCGGCCAGGTGGGGCGTGCCATCCTGCCGACCGATGGTCTGTGGCGCGGCGTGATCTACGGCCTCGAGCCCGGCATCATCGTCGCGGCCGCAGCCGGGAACCCGCTGGCCGAGGCGAACCCGTTCTTCGCCACGACTCCGCCGACGCTCGGGTTCCTCGTCTGGACCGGGGTCTGGATGATCCTCGTGCTGTCGCTGGCCGCGTACTCGCTTCGGCGCCGCGAGCTGTGAAGGCCGCGAGCTCTGAGGCCGCCGCGGTCCAAGAGGGCTGAAGCCGCCGCGCGCCGCGGATCGGCACAGCCCTCGCCCGGATCAGCCGGGATCGCCCCGATAGCGGAAGCAGCCGGAGATGTGATCGTCCACGAGGCCCACGCTCTGCATGAAGGCATAGACGATGGTCGATCCAACGAAGCGGAAGCCACGCCGTCGCAGGTCAGCGGATAGCGCATCCGAGATGGCGGTGGTTGCCGGGATCTCGCCCATCGATGCGGTGGGCCCGAGCCGGGTCGGAGGCATCGGGACGATGGACTTCAGATACAAATCGAACGATCCGAACTCGGCGACGACCGCAAGGTACGCGGCCGCGTTACCGATCGAGGCATCGACCTTGGACCGATTGCGAACGATCCCGGCATCGGCCATCAGCCGCTCTCGATCCGCGTCGTCGAACGCGGCGACCGTCGTCGGGTCAAAACCCTCATAGGCGGCACGAAACGCCTCGCGCTTGTTGAGGATGGTCCGCCATGACAGGCCGGCTTGAAAGGATTCGAGGATCAGACGCTCGAAGAGTTCGCCGTCGTCGGTCACCGGCACGCCCCACTCCTCGTCGTGGTACGTCTGCATGCGCTGATCCCCCGAACCATCCTCACCCCAGGGGCACCGTCCGACGTCGCTCATCGGCACGAGAATACGGCCCCGGACGGGTACCCTGATGCCATGCCACTCCGACTGCATCTCGGCCATGGGGCCAGCGGCAACGCGGCGTCGATGGCGCCGTTCGTCCGCGGGCTCGAGGCGCGCGGGATCGCCGCCACGGCGGTCGACCTGCCGAAACGCCGCGCCGAGGATGTCGTGCCGGTCTGGCGAGCGGCCGTCCCGGATGGACCGGCATCCGACGTCGGCGTGGGCGGGCATTCCTACGGCGGTCGCGTGGCCAGTCTTGCCGCGGCCGAACCGGGAACCGACTACGGCGCACTCGTCCTGTTCTCCTATCCACTCCATCCGCCGGGGTCCCCGGAGCGAACGGAGGCGCGTATCGCGCACTGGCCGCGGATCACCTGCCCGGTTCTGCTGCTGTCAGGTGAGTCGGATCCCTTCGCGCGTATCGAGCTCCTGCGGGCCGCCATACCGCTGCTGTCGCAGGCCGAACTGGTGACTTATCCACGACTCGGACACGGGCTCATGCCGGTGCTCGATGACGTCCTGGATCGGGTGGTCGCCTTCCTGTCCGCGATCGAGGGCTGACGCCCGATCGGCGGCGGTCAACGTGTCCGAGGTCGCCTGTTGCCTCGGCCGACCGGGGCGGCTATTCTCCGGTTTCGCAACGCCTCTTGGAGGAGGAGTTATTGCCCGAAGTGTCCGGCCGCCTTCGCGCGGTCGCCGCAGCCTCGCTCAGTGCCCTCATGCTCGTGGTCCTGGTCGTTCCGGGACCCACGCAGGCTGCCGATCCGCCCCGGATCACCCGGTTCATGGCCGCCCTCGGAGCGATCGAATCGAATGGGCGCTATGACGCCGTCAACACGACCTCCGGCGCCATCGGCAAGTACCAGATCATGGCGGCGAACTGGGCGTCGTGGTCCCTTCGCTATCTGGGCAATGCGTCAGCGGCCCCAACGCCCCGGAACCAGGATTACGTCGCTCGCCACAAGCTGACCGCGCTCTACAACTGGCTGGGCGACTGGCCGTCCGTGGCGCACTGGTGGCTGACCGGCGACGGAGAGCGGGATCCTGCCCGATGGTCGGCCGGATCGCGGCGCTACGTGGACAAGGTCATGGGACTCATGAACTCGACGTGGGTCTCGTCGAAAAATACCTCCAAGGTGGCAGTCCCGGCGAAGGCGCCTGCCGTGCCTATCGAGGTCTTCGACGAGTCGAGTCGGTACGTCCATTTCTCGGGCGGCTGGAGACAAGCGGAGTTCGCCCGCTACAACGGTGGCATGGTCCGCTATGCGGTCGATAGCGGGAAGACGGCCTGGTTCACGTTCCAGGGGACGTCGATCACCTGGATCGGCCCGGTGGGACCGACTCGCGGCAAGGCCAATGTCTATCTGGACGAGGTCATGGTTGCCACGGTCGATGCCTATGCGCGCCATTTCAACCCGAGGGCGGCGATCTTCAGCCGTACCTTCGATCTCCTCGGGACCCACACGATCACCATCGAGACCATGGGCACCCCCGGTCGGCAGATCATCGCCATTGACGAGTTCCGCGTCGGCGGAGCCCCCGCAGGGCAGGTACTGGCGACGCTCAGGTTCGGCGAGCCGCGACGCACACGATCTCGACCCGGAAGTCGGCGGCGAGGCCGGTGACGCCCACGGTCGCGCGCGTCGGCGGGTCCACCGGAAAGCGTTCGCGGTAGACGGCATTCATGTCCGCGAAGTCAGCGAAGTCACGCAGGTACACCGTGGACTGGACGACGTCGCCGTAGTCCAGGTTCGCGGCGTGGAGCAGGCGCCCGACGTTGTCGAGCATCTGACGGGTCTCCGCCCTGATTCCGCCCGGAACGGCGCCGGCGACACCCGGCTCGTCGCCACACTGGCCAGCGAGGAAGACGAACCCATTGGCCTCGACGATCTGGCTGAAGGGCATGGCCGACGGCACGACGTCGGGCGCGCTGATGATGCGTCTGGTCATTGGGCTGCTCCTCAGGGCGGCGTGAGTCCGTCATCGTAGACCGTGCTCGCCTTGCTGCCTGTCGACGGCCGCCTAGAGTCTTCGGACGGCGGCGTCGACCGCGGCAGCGCACCACCAGGCGAGGTCGTCACGGGCAGACGCGCCGGTCGGGAGGGTGAGACCGGCTTCGGCATCGAGGGCCTTGCGCCAGCCGCGGAGCAACAGGCCGACGATCAGGGCCAGATCGCGCTGGGCTTCCCAGTCGCCGACGACCTCGTCGCCGCCCGCGGTCCGCAACGCCTCGCGATATCGATCCAGCACCCGATCGGGTCCGTCGCGAAGTTCCGCAACGTTGGCCACGAGGAACCAGCCGAGCTCCATGGCGACGGGCCCGACAGCGGTCATCTGCCAGTCGATGAACGATGCCCCGCCGGTGGCATACAGCGCGACGTTGGCCAGCTTCAGGTCCCCGTGGAGGCCCGTCCGCGGAAGGCCGCCGAGGGCGTCGAGCAGTGGCCGCGCGTCCCTGGACAGCGCTGCCACGAGGTCACGGGCCGCAGGTGGTGCGGCCCGCTCGAAGGCGTCCCATCCCTCGAGGAACCTCCCGCCGACCCAGACGCCCTCGGCGGCGTAGCGCTCCGCTGACGGGCGTGTCAGCAGCGTGATGCGTTCGAGGTCGGGGCACCACGGCCAGCCCGTCGGGAGGCGCTGGCTCCACGGCTGCGCGTGGATCTCGGCGATGGCCGCCAGCACCTGTTCGAGCGTTTCATCGTCGATCGTCGCGGCGTTGCCGGCGCCTTGATTCCAGTGGAGTAAGGATCGGGAAAGGTCCGGCATGAGGATCGCTGCCCCGGGCGCGGGTGCCGCGCCGCCCGGTCCCGCCAATGCCGCGTTTGCATCGCTCCGCGCGGCAGGCGCGTCGTCGACGGCGGCGCCCAGGTGGGCCATCCGGAGCGGCGCATGGAACGGATCCGGTCCGGCAGCGAGCACCGCCTCGCGGATCATCGAGTCCCGGGTCGATCGCACGATCCAGTCCCGGGAAGCCGACGTTCGCTTCAGCACGAATCGGCGGCCACGGTCCTCCAGTAGGGTGAGCACCGCGCCGGACCAGCCGTCGTTGGGGAAGGGCCGCTCCTCGACGCCGATCAGGTCATGATCGGCCAGCAGATAAGGCAGCGATCGATGCACCCAGGCCGAATCCATCGGGCCGGGATCGGCGTCACCCGGCCGAGGGCTGGCCACGGACCCGGTCAGCGCGGCGGTGGAGGCGTGCCACCGTCCCCGCCGCCATCGAGGTACACGACGTTTGAATCCGGGCAGTTCCGGGTGAGGACCACGACCAGTTGGTCGAGCGACGAAGCGTTCTCCTCGACGTGGATCTCGCCCGCCGGGATGTACACGAAGTCGCCCCCGACGGCGTCGAACGTTTCCTCCACCCCGGTCGGCCCGAAGGTGAACCGGGCCGTGCCAGACACGATGTAGATCGAGGTCTCACACGGCCCGTGGTGATGGACCCGCGTGCGCGCTCCCGGCTCGGTCGTGACCATGGAGGAATACAGGCCCACGGACCCGACCTGTCCGGCCGAGACCGCAATGGACCGCTCCATGTCGGCGTGTTGACCGATCGAGGTATGTCGCTGCTCCGGGGTGATGCGAACGGCCATCGACCGATGATAGCGGCGTGGCACCGGCTACCATCGCTCGATGCACTCCGTGATTGCCGCGCTGCCGCGGCACCGCCTGTTCGCGGAGCCGAGCCCGTTCCACCGCCTGGAGCGCCTCGAGAAGGTGCTCGCGGGCCGCGTAGAGCTGTGGATCAAGCGGGAGGACCTCCTGCCCCTGGCCTTCGGCGGGAACAAGCTTCGCAACCTCGAGTTCCTCGTCGGAGCGGCCCTGGCCGATGACGCCGACACGCTGATCACGTCCGGCCGCCGATGGTCCAACCACTGTCGACTGACGGCAGCGGCGGGAGCCCACGCCGGCCTTGCCGTGCATCTCGTGCTGTCAGGGCCGCCGGCCGACGCCGTCGATCCGGGCCGGCGCAGCCCGTCAGCCGCGCTCGAGGTGATTCTCGGCGCCCACGTCACGCAACTCCCCACGGCGGATCGTGCGGCTCGGGAAGCAGCGGTGCTCGCGGCCGTCGATGCGGTCCGCGAGGCCGGTGGCCGGCCGTATGTCATCCCCGTCGGAGGCACGGGCGTGCCCGGGGCCTGGGGCCAGGTGCTCGCGGCCCAGGAACTGCTCACCCAGGGGTTGGCGGCGCAGGCCATGCCCGATGTCGTCGTCCTCCCCTCGACGACAGGAGGAACGCAGGCAGGCCTCCTCGCTGGTCTGCGTGCGGGCGGCAACAGCGCGGCGGTTCACGGGGTCCTGGTGGCACGAACCGATCCCGAGTTGCGCCCGTCGATCGAGGCCACGCTCGGTGAGCTCGGTCGAGGACTTGGCCGGTCAGTTGCAGACCGGGAGATCGACCTCGACGCGAGCCAGCTTGGTGACGGCTACGGCATTCGCACCGCCGCCGCAGACGAGGCAACGGCGCTCCTGGCGCGCTCCGAGGGAATCCTGGTCGACCCCATCTACACCGCGAAAGCGCTCGCCGGCCTCGTCGAGGGAGTCAGGTCAGGACGCTGGGATGGCCGGCGCGTCGTGTTCTGGCATGCCGGCGGGACGCCGGGCCTGTTCGAACCGCTCGACGGTCCGCAACCTCAGTAGACGAAGACCGTGCCCGCCATGGTCGGATGCACGTCACACAGGAAGAAATAGCTGCCCTTGGGCAGCTTGCCGACGTGCAGCACGATCGTCGTGGCGGAGACCGGATCGAACCGGAACAGGATCTCGCCGTCCAACCCGGAACGTGTCCGAATGGCGATGTTGTGGGCGTCGGAATCCTTGTTGATCAGGACCAGCGTCGTGTCCGCTTCCCCGTTGATCTGGAGTTCCTTCGTGTCGAACTGCCGGTCCACCGCCGTGACGACGATCGCATCGGCCGGCCACGACGGGGCCGGCGAGGCGGCACCCCCGCAGGATCCCAGGACGGACGTGGTCAAGATCAGGTAGACCATGGTGCGGGCACCACGACGGGGTATGACGGACAAGGAACGGGTCTCCCGTAGTTGGTGAATCTGGCGTCGGCTACCGGACCTCGACAACGCGGTACTTCGCTGCCCCCCGTGGGGTTCGAACCTCGACGTCCGCACCGGCGACCGCGCCGACCAGGGCCGCACCGACCGGCGATGACGTGCTGATCCTGCCGGCTGAGGGATCCGCATCCGTGGTCCCGACGATCGAATACGTGAACGTTTCGCCATCGCTCTCCACGACGACCACGGAACCGAGGCCAACTCGACCGGTCACGGTGTCCTCGACGACCACCGCGTGCCGCTTGCGTTCCTCGAGCAGGCGGACTCGCCCCTCCATGAACGATTGCTCTTCACGTGCGGCCTGGTACTCCGCGTTCTCCTTGAGATCGCCGTGTTCCCGGGCTGCCTTGATCCGGGCCACGACCCCGGGTCGGCGAACCTGGGTGAGGTCGTGGAGTTCCGCCTCCAGGCGAACGAGTGCCGCGGCCGTCATCGGAACCGCTTCGATCCGGGCGGCGCGAGCGGCGGCGTCACGCCGGGCCGGTGTCGAAGGGGTCGACGGTGTGGCTCGCCGGGCGGCCGATGGCTTCTCCCGAACGGGCTTGGTCACCGTTGGCGGGGACGAGCCACCCGGGCGCAACCCGCGCCGCGCGGTCCCCGTTCCTCGATCCTCGACCTGGGCTCCATCAGCATCGCCCGCCGGGACGTCGACCACGTGGGTCGGAACAGCCGGCTCACGGTCATCGGGAACGTAGGCGCCCGTGATCCCATGAACCTGGCGCTCTCCGGTCTGACGTCGCGTGTTCGCCCAGGGCATGAAGGCGGCTCCCTCGGGCCGACCGTCAATCAGACCGCCGGGCAATCCCGCTCGTTGGGCGGCCTCCTCGGCGAACTTCTCGAAGATGGCGTCGAGGTACTCCTCGGTGGCATCGGTCTCGGCCCACCAGACCCGGGTTCGCCCGATGCCGACCAGGGTGTGCAGCCACTGGCCATCGGGATGCGGCCGGCGATCGCCGAGGGCGTGGTGGGCCATCGCGAGCACGCGGCCCCCGACGCTGCCGGTTGCTGCACCGATATACAGGATGGTTTCCGAGGGCAGCCAGAGGGACCCGAGCCTCGCGAGAAGCACCCGGCCGGTCGGTCGTGCCCCGTCAACCTTGAGGTCCGGGAGGCGCTCGATCCAGCGGCCGATCCGGTCCATCTCGATCGGGGCGCGGGCCACCGGCTCCGCGAGCTCAACGATGTAGACGCCCGAAGCGCGGCTGGTGAGTGGTCGCCCCCACAGGACCGGCCCATCCGGCATCACGCCGACCGACCTGAGCAGGGGACCCGCGCCGCGTTCTGGTGCCAATCGGACCTCCGCCTTCATCAGTTTCCGGTCACACGCCGGGCCGGGGTATCGTCGCACCGTTACCGCCACGCCGCCGAGGAGGTCAGGGACATCGTCGTTCGTCGTCGTTTCGTGTTCGGGCTGCTCCTCGTGGCACTGGTTGCCGCCGGCGGCGCGCTGGTCGGCGTCCCGGAGCTGCGAGACGCCGTCGGCCTCGGCCCGGCATCGACGCCCGTCGCCGCGGGGACCACCACCGCGCCGTCGATCGCGCCGTCTCCGACGCCGAGTGCCGAGCCGAGTCCAACCTTCCGCCCGGCCAGTCCGCACGTCCCGGCGGCGATCGATCAGGATGGGGTCCGCGAGCGCCTCCAGGCCGTGCTCGAGAAGGGTCGGGCGGACCTCGCCGCACCCGGCATCTCGGCGAGCATCCTGTTTCCGGATGGGCGACTGTGGACCGGCGTGGCGGGCGTCGCCGATCTTGCGACCGGCAGACCGCTGACGGCCCAGACGCCCTTTCCGATCGCATCGGTCAGCAAGACGTTTCTCGCTGCCGAGATCCTGGCCCTCGTCGGGGAGGGTCGGCTGCGTCTCGATTCGCCGGCAGCCCCGCTCCTGCCCGGGGTCCTGGTCGGCAAGGTGGCGGTCGATCCGAAGATCACGATCCGGCAGTTGCTCGACCACACGAGCGGCCTTGGCGATTTCCTCCTAGATCGGAAGCTCGCTATCGCGGTGCTGGCGGACCCGACCGCGGTCTGGACCCCGGCGATGGCCCTTGCCTATGCGGGGCGCTCGGTCGGAGCCCCGGGGGCCCGTTATCACTACTCCAACACCAACTACGTCCTGCTCGGCCTCATCGCCGAGCGACTCACCGGGCGAACCCTGGCCCAGGAATATCGAACACGATTCCTCGATCCGCTCGGATTGCAGACCATCACCTACCAGGGAGTTGAGCCACCGAGCGCTGAAATGCCAACGGCCTACCGCTACACCTCGGTTGCGCTGGCAGCGGTGCCGTCCGACATCACGGACGGCACCGACGTCCGACCGTTCACCGCCATCACCACGGCCGCCGGCGCCGCCGGATCGGTGGCCGCGAGCTCGGGCGACCTCGCCCGCTGGGCGCGTGCGCTATATGGTGGCTACGTGATCCCCGAAGACCTCGTCCGTGCAATGGTCGATGACGCCACGGCGACGGCGAAGCTTCGGCCGAGCTACCCGTATGGGCTCGGCGTCCAGGTGCTCAGGATCGACGGCCGAACGGCGCTGGGACACTCTGGACGGCTTGTCGGGGCCCGCAGCGTCATGCGGTGGTTCCCCGATCTGGGGATTGCCATCACCGTGCTGACGAACGAGAGTCGTTTCGATCCTGCTCCCGTGCTCCGGGACCTGCTCGTCGTGGTGGCGCCGCGATCGGTCTATCCCCAGCCGCGGCCCGACTGAGACTGGCGACATCGGGGCCCGATTCGGTGCTCCGGAACACCGCAATCGGCGAAGTCGGTACCACCTCCGCCCCGGCTGGTACTAGCGCCTCTTCCGCACCGATCGGGCAGCGTCCATGATCAGGGGCCAGTCGGGAGAATTCGCTCATGCATCAGGTGGAAGCCTTCACGGCCGAAGGTGTTGTGCGCGGGTCCATGAACAGCCTGCCGGAATTCGCGGCGATGACCGGAGGTCGGACGAGCGTCGACGTCGATCGCGCGACGTGGCACCCCCTGGTGGGCGGCCCGGTCGAGCGCCGCGGTCCCGTGCGACTGTTGACGGACGACGTGCTCGTGCTCTGGGCGGACGGGCAGGACCTGCCGATCCACGCGACCTGGCATGACGTCGAGCTTGTCCTGGGTCCGTATACCATCACGGGCGCGCTGCCGACGATGCCGGGTTTCGATCCCGGCCGAGCGCTCGCCCGGCCCGGCGGGCCGTTCATCCTGATCCGTGATGCGCGACTGTCGCTGATCGCCAACCCCGAGGGGGGTCACGTGGAACGCAGCCACGCGTTCGTCAATCGCTATGCGGTCGAGCGCGTGCTGGCCTCGATTGACCTCGGGTACTTCTTTCCAGGGGCAGTCTTCGCGCTGCCAGTGGGCGCCGGCTGAGGCTGATCAGCGGCCGCTGGCCGAGGCTGGTCAGCGGCGCGGAGCGGACCTGGAGTGCGGCCGCGTCTCGCTCCGATGGGCATAGTGATGGCCGCGAGCGGGACGGCTCTCCGGCGCGCCACCGCGAAGCGGCTGGGGCTCGGCGTTGCGATCCGGCACGAAGCCTTCCTCGACGGTCCACGGGATCGCCATCTTCAGGAGCCGCTGGACGCCGCGCAGGAGATCGGTTTCATCGATCGACACGAGGCTGACCGCATCGCCGGTCGCGCCGGCTCGGCCGGTTCGCCCGATCCGATGGATGTAGTCCTGCGCCTGCCACGGCAGCTCGAAGTTCACGACATGGGGCAGGTCTTCGATGTCCAGGCCGCGGGCCGCCACATCGGTGGCGACGAGCACGCGAATCGCCCCGGTCTTGAATGATTCCAGCGCTCGCGTGCGCTCCGGCTGGGATCGATCCGAATGGATCGCGACCGCCTCGAGACCGCGCCGATCGAGGTAGGTCGCGAGACGCGTGGCGCCGATCTTGGTCCTCGTGAAGACCAGCACCTGGCGCCAGTCCTCCTTGGCGATCAGGTGGGCCAGCAGGGCCTCCTTCCGGTCGCGATCCACCGGATAGACGAGCTGACGAACGGATTCGGCGGCCGTGTTCCGCGCCGCGACTTCGACCACTTCCGGGTGATTGAGGATCGACCCGGACAGGCGTCGGATGTCGTCCGAGAACGTCGCCGAGAACATCAGGTTCTGGCGCTGGGGCGGGAGCAGCTCGATGATCCGGCGGATATCCGGCAGGAAGCCCATGTCGAGCATGCGGTCCGCCTCGTCGAGGACGAGGATCTCGACCTGACCGAGGTTCACCGTCTTCTGCCCGACGTGATCGAGCAGACGTCCCGGCGTCGCCACGAGGATCTCGATCCCGCCTCGAAGCTCCTTGATCTGGGGCTCGATCGGGATGCCGCCGTAGACGACGGCCGGGCGGAGCGGGACGCTCCGGCCGTAGGTGTTCACGCTCTCATCGACCTGCATCGCGAGTTCGCGGGTCGGGACGAGGATCAGCACCCGGACGGGATGCCGCGCGGGCGAGAAACTGGTGTTGGCATGCTTGCGCAAGCGATCCAGGATCGGCAGCACGAACGCGGCGGTCTTGCCGGTGCCGGTCTGGGCCGCGGCCAGGACATCGCGCCCAGCCAGTACGTGGGGGATCGCGGCCGCCTGAACAGGCGTGGGCTCGGTGTAGCCCTCTTCTGCCACGATCTGGACGAGATCGGCCGACAGGCCGAGCGTATCGAAGGTCAAAGGTTCTCCAGATCTCCCGCCTTCGTTCGTCCGCGCCTCAAGCGCCGGGACGTGAACCGGGCGGCGCGAGGATACCGGATAGCACGCCCGTCTGTGCGATATCGGTCCGCCGGGATGCCCGGGTGAGCGCAACCGGGACCCGAGCCGTCGCCGCCCTTCGCCGGGCGGGGGTTCCGCACGAGCACCACGCCTACGAGTCTGTCGAGCGCCATGGGGCCGCGCGGAACGACCGGCCGAACTACGGACTCGAAGCCGCGGCGGCCCTCGGCGTCGACCCGTCCCGGGTTTGCAAGACCCTGGTCGCTGCTGCGGACGGTGCCCTCACGCTCGCCATCGTGCCGACCAGCAGGACGCTCGATCTGAAGCGGCTCGCGGTCGCCGTCGGTGCCCACCGAGCGGTGATGGCGCAGCCGGCCGACGCCGAGCGGGCAACCGGCTACCTGGTTGGTGGCATCAGCCCGATCGCAACGACCCGGCGGACGCGCGTGGTGCTGGACCTGCTCGCGGCGAGCCTCGAGCGGGTCTACGTCTCGGCCTGCCGACGCGGGCTCCAGGTGTCCCTGCGACCCGACGACCTGCTTGCTGCAATTGGCGCGATGGTGGCGTCCATCAGCGCCGAAGAGGCTGATACGTGTGGGCCGGTGCGACCCTGATGGCCGTCGGCGAGGCGCTGGTGAGCGGCGTTCAGCCCGTCAAGGCCGGTCGTGCCCTGCGCTGAGACGCGCCCACGCCGGCCGTGGCTCCTCCCCGGCCGGCGGGGTACCATCGGGCGCATGACGACCGCAGACCGACTTCACCTGACCGGCAACGAGGCCGCCGACCGACTCCTCGCCACGGACCCGCTGGCGCTGTTGATCGGGTTTGCCCTTGATCAGCAGGTCACGGTTCAGAAGGCGTTCTCGGGGCCGCTCGACCTGCGCGAGCGACTGGGGCACCTCGACGCGGCACGGATCGCCGCGATGGAGCCCGCCGAGCTCGACGCGGTCTTCCGCACGCGACCGGCCCTGCATCGATTTCCGGGCTCGATGGCCACCAAGGTCGGCCAGCTGTGCAAGGCGATTGCCGATGGCTACGACAACGACGCTGCCCGCATCTGGGGCGAGGCCACCGATGGCCCGGATCTCGTGAGGAGGATCATGGCCCTGCCCGGCTTCGGCGAAATGAAGACCCGCGGTGTCATCGCGGTCCTGCACCATCGACTGGGCGTCACGGTCCCGGACATCGAGGATGTCCTGCCGACCTACCCGACGCTGGGTGACGTGGATTCGGACGAGGCGCTCGCCGAGTACCAGGCCGGCAAGCGCGCCCACAAGGCGGAGCTCCGAGCCGCCGGGAAGTCGTTCACGCCGTAGCGCTCGCCCGGCGCCTCGCCCACGACGGGGCGTCGCTCAAGTTTCGTGATTGAGCCGATCGAGCGGCAAGGCGCTGACTCCCGCCGCCGCTCTCCGAACCGCATCCACCGCGGCTCCCCAATCGGACGAATCGGCCAACCGTCGAAGGTCGTCCTCCCGCCGAGCGACCTCAGCCGCAACGAGCGGGTGGTCCCAGATGCGTCGCTCCACTTCCGGATCTGCCATGTCGATCTCGGTCAACTGCAGGAAGTGGTCGAGGCTGTTCGTCACCCGTTCGGCTGCCCAGCCTGCGGCCGCGTCGTCCAGCCCGGCGGCGGCCTGGAGGGCGAACGCCGCTGATGCAAGCGCATCGTCGGCATGTGCCGGGATTGCGCCCAACTCCGATCCGTCGCCCGAGATGAGGGCGACACATTGCTCGAACAGGCCCGCTGGGTCCGCCACCGGGACCACGCCCGACTTGGCGCCTTCCCATGCGAGGTCGAGCGCACGTCGGATCAGGCCGCCATCGTCCCGCCCGGAAGCCTCGACGTACGCGGCATAGGCCGGGTAGAGCCGCTCGGCGCAGGCCGCAGCGAACGTCGCCTGCGTGCGCATGGGGAGCGTCGTGAGACGAGCATTGAGGGCGCTCTGGTATTCCGCGAGCGGGATCTCTCGCCGGCCCTCTGCGGCGACAGGCCCCTGCCGGCCGGATGCGGCGACAGGCGGCTGCCTGCCGATCAGGGCGCGCAGGCGACTCAGCATCAGGTCACGGCATCCTTCCTCCGCTCCGCGTCGAGTTGGTCCGACGCTCGAGCTCTCGGCTGGGCGAGACCCGCTCATCATCCGTCACGGCGCGCGATTCCGTCATGAGGCATCGGTCCACGCAGGTCCACGCAGTTCTTCCCGGGCGCTCGATGAGCCGCTCGATGTCCGGCCATCGACCCGGGCCCCGAGCCGGCTCATCGGGCAGTTGACGGGACGGCGAACCGGTGGGACGATAGTTGCGGTAGCAACAAGACAGTCCGATCGTCAAGGGCCGTCGATCGGCCCCTTGAAGGAAGCCATGGACGCCACGATCAAGGACGCCCTGAGTCGGGGCCAGCTCATCGACATGACCACCACCGGTCGGAAAACCGGGCTGCCCCGGCGCGTCGAGATCGTCTATCACGTCTTCGATGGGCGGATCTACATCAGCGGCATGCCGCGCCCGGAACCGCGCGCCTGGTTGCGCAACCTGGAAGCCGACCCGCGGCTGACCATCCACTTCAAGCGGGACCTCGTGGCGGACCTCCCGGCGATCCCACGGCTCATCACCGATCCCCTCGAGCGGCACGAGATCCTCACCAAGGTGGCGGCGGTCTGGAATCGCGATGCGAGCGTGATGGAGGCGCAGAGCCTGCTCATCGAGGTCGTCGTCGACGGGTACGAGGGCGACCGCGCCGCCTGATCGTGATGGGCGAGCAGCGCTCCGACGCCGGCCGGGTCAGCGCCGATCGTCCCGGATAACCTCCCCGCCCTTGATCACGACGACGGGATCCGCCAAGTGCCCGATGTCCGCGGTGGGATCACCCACCACGCCGATCAGGTCGGCGAAACCACCCACATCGAGGGTTCCGACGGACCCGGACCAACCCATCATTTCGGCCGCGTCCACCGTCGCTGCCCGGATCACGGCCAGGGGGGACATGCCGAGGCCAACCATGATCGGGAACTGGCGAGCCACGAAGGCGTGGGGATACACCCCGCTGTCCGTCCCGAACGCCATCCGAACGCCCGCCGCGAGCGCCCGCGTGAAGCCGGACCGTTGCGCTTCGGTGGTCGCCGTGTTCTTGGCGAGGGTCTCGGCAGGCCAACCGTCGCGCAGCCCGACCTCGGCGATCCAGTCGCCGTCATAGACGTCGGCGACCATCCAGGTCCCGTGCCTGAGCATTGCCGCGATCCCGTCGTCGTCGATGAGCGAGGCATGTTCAATGGATCGCACCCCGCTCTCAGCGGCGATGCGGATCCCGCGTGCCCCATGGGCATGTGCGGCGACGAACACGCCGAGCTCCGTGGCGCGTGCGACCGCGGCCTTGATCATCGGAGCATCAAGCTCGACATCGTCGACCTTGGTGCCACGGGTAAGGACGGCGCCGGTCACGATCAGCTTGATGACATCGGCGCCGCCGGCGACGAGCCGCCCGACGGTCGCGCGCATCTCGTCGGGGTCATTGACGACGCCGACGCGGAACTCCGGCGGGATGTCGACATCAGGATCGCCCGTGACCTCGCCACCACCTCGGGGCTTCGTGATCATCGCGCCCGCGCACTGCATGCGCGGCCCGGACGCCCGACCCTTCGAGATCCGGCGGCGCAGCTCCACATCGAGGAACCCGCGATACGAGCCCACGTCGCGCACGCTGGTGATACCGGCATGCAGCGTCGCCTTCGCATTCGCCTCTCCGGCGGTCAGCTCCGATTCGGCCGTGGCATGGATCGACGGGATGCCCGCGAACTCGAGCGCGCCGATGAGATGCGCATGCGTATCGATGAGCCCGGGGAGCACGGTCAGGCCCGTGAGATCGATCCGCTCGGCCGATGCCGGGTCCGGCCGAGGGGCGCCCGATGAGAGCACGTCCTCGATCCGGCTGTCGCGGACGATGAACGATCGTCCCTCGGTCACGGCGCCGGTCCTCGGGTCTAGGAGCGCGCCGACGTCGATGAGGGTCAAGTCCGTGGTCATGGCCGGAGCGTACCGGACCAAGGATTGACAGCGCTCGCCGTTCGCGCGACGATGAACGCCTGATGGCACGAATGCAGGGCACATATGTGCCTTTAGGCGACAGGGACCCCCACGCGTGGTGCTCGTGACGCGCGCCGTCGACCTCGCCACGCTGGTCAGGGTCAGCCGGATGTACTACGAACTCGGCGAGACCCAGGCTTCGATTGCCGAGGCGCTCGGCGTGACGCGTCCGCAGGTCTCGAAACTCCTCAAGCAGGCCCGTGCTCAGGGCATCGTGGAGATCCGGATCGTCGATCGCGCCGAGCGCCCCGAGGCACTTGCCCGCGATGTCGAGCGACGCTTCGGCCTGCGGTCCGCCCACCTGGCGCCGACGCTGAGCGGCGAGGATGAACGGACACGTCGGCGCGTCGGGCGTCTCGCGGCGCAGGTGCTGGCAGCGGCCATGCGGGACGGCATGATCGTGGGGATCGGCGACGGGTCGTCCGTGGCCGCGCTGGCCGACGAACTTGATTCGATGTCGACGCCGGTCGATGCGACCGTCGTCCCGCTGTGCGGCGGCTTCTGGGGCACCTCCGGCGGCCGCGAACCGTATCATCGGATTGCCGACGCGATGGGCGCGACGGCCCACGGGCTCCTGGCACCGGGCCTCCTCGATGACGCCGCCACCCGAGCGGCACTCGGTGCGCATTCCGGTATCCGGGAGGTCACCGATTTATGGGAACGGCTCGATGTGGCCGTCTTCGGGATCGGCGGGCCGGCCTGGAGCGAGGCGCTCGTCGGCGCCGCCGCGTGGCGTGAGATCGAGATCGCCCACGCCGTCGGCGAGATCCTGATCGCACCATTCGATGTCAACGGTGAGTTCGTGGCAAGCTCGCTCCGCGAGCGGACGATCACGTGCGACGCGCGGCAACTCCACCGTGTGCCGACCTCGATCGGGATGGCCAGCGGCCCCGGCAAGGTCCTGCCGATGCTGGGCGCGCTTCGGTCCGGGGCACTGAACGTGCTCGTCACCGACATCGAAACCGCTCAGCGCGTCCTCGAAGCAGCTGGCGTGGCGGGCCAGGAGCGCGGCGCGTGACCGGCCGACCGGTCGCATTCCTCGGCATCGACATCGGCTCGTCGGAGCTTCGCGCCGGGCTGGTCACTGCGGATGGCCGCCTCCTCGGGCTGGAGCGGGCGACCCACGAGATGACGGTTGACCCGATCCGGGGTTGGGCTGAACAGGACCCGGAGGCGTGGTGGGCCGGTCTCGTCAAGGTGGTGGCGGCGCTCCAGTCGCGCACAGAGGTCGAGATTGCCAGTATCGCCGTCGACGGCCACGGGCCCACGACGGTGGCGGTGGACGTGATGGGCCGGCCGGTCCGTCCGGCGATCACGTGGCTGGATCAACGGGCCGGAGCCGAGCAGGCGGAACTCGCCGCGATCACGGGGCTCCAGGGCTGGTCCCTCGGGGTCCTGCCGGCGGCCCTCTGGCTGGAGCGACGGGAGCCGGAAGCCGCCGCGAGCGCCGCCTGGTACCTCAACACGTGGGAGGCGATGACCCTGCGTCTGACCGGGATCGCCGGAACGAGCCTGGTCGGGGACCAGGCATGGCCGTCCCGAGCCGTGATCGAGTCGCTGGGCATTCCCGGGTCCCGCATTGCCGAGTCGATCGCGGCCGGATCCGTCGTCGGCCCACTGTCCGTCGGTGCCGGGCGCGCGCTCGGCCTGAGGGCCGGCATCCCGGTGATTGCCGGGGTCGTCGATGCGTTCGCGAGCTTTCACGGAGGACGGATGCTGGCGCCGGGCGATGCCATCGATGTCGGTGGATCGGCCGGCGGGTTTGGCGTCTATTGGGATCAGTCCGTGGCCGCCGCCGGTTCGTTTTCAACCGCCGCGCCGCTCGACGGTCTGTATAGCGTCGGCGGCGCGATGGCCGCCACCGGCAAGGCTCTCGACTGGCTGCTCACGGCGGTCTTGGGCGGCAATCTCGGGGCGGATGGGCTCATTCGGGAAGCGGCTGGCGTCCCCGCCGGGGCCGACGGGCTGATCTTCCTGCCGTACCTGGCCGGCGAGCGCTCGCCGATCTGGGACCCGGAGGCGCGCGGGGCGTTCGTTGGCCTGACGCTCCAGCACGGGCGGGCTCACCTGGCCCGTGCCGTTCTCGAGGCATCGGGCCTGGCTATTCGGCACGTCGCGGCCCCGATCCTGGCCGCCGGCGTTCATGTCGACGCGATGCGCGTTGCCGGCGGTCCGGCCCGGAGCGCCACGTGGAACCAGATCAAGGCCGATGTCACGGGCTTTCCGGTGGAGGTGCCGCGGATCGTCGAGACGGCGGTCGCCGGCTCCGCGATCCTCGCTGCGGTCGGGGTCGGCGCCCATCCTGATCTTCAATCCGGCATTCGGGCCATGACGGGCATTGAGGCGCGCCTCGAGCCGGATCCGGAGCAGGCCGCCATCTACGACCGCGCCTACCAGGCGTACACCGCCATCCACCCCGCACTGTCGCCGATCCTGGAAGCCTATCGGGCCCGGGATCTCGAGCCGGTGTCATGAACACTGGCTCGCGCGGCCGGATCGAGATGCGGGACCTGTTGCTGTCGTTCCCGCGCCGCGGGGCGGATCGCCTCCCCGTCCTGAGCGGCGTGAACCTGAGCATCGCGAGCGGCGAGATCGTGACCCTCATCGGGCCCAACGGATGCGGCAAGAGCTCGTTGCTCCGGGTGATCGCCGGGCTGCTCCCCGCCGATTCAGGCACGGTTTCACTTGGCGACGAGATCATCACGAGTCCGGACCCGCGGATCGGCCTCGTGTTCCAGGAGCCTCGATTGCTGCCCTGGCGCACGGTGGCGGCGAACGTGGGCTATCCCCTCGAGCTCGCGGGCACGCCGGACGCCGAGCGAATGGATCGCGTCATCGAGGCGCTCCACCGGGTCGGCCTGGTCGGCGCCGAGAGCCAGCTCCCGGGCCAGCTCTCGGGCGGCATGCGGCAGCGGGCGGCGCTCGCCCGAGCCCTGGTCCTGGAACCGGATGTCCTCCTGCTCGATGAGCCGTTCAGCGCCCTCGATTCGATCACCCGCGATCGATTCAACGTCGAGTTGCTCAAGCTCTGGGGCCGGCTCCGGACGACGATCGTCGTCGTCACCCACAGCATCCCGGAGGCGATTTTCCTCGGCGATCGTGTGATCGTGCTGTCCGCCCGGCCTGGCCGGGTCGTTGCCGATATTCCCGTGCCCCTGCCGCGCCCTCGAACCCTCGAGGACCTCGACGCGGCCGTGGTCACGTCAATGGCTCGCCAGATCCGTGCCCACTTGGACCCGGAGGTCGATGCGGCATGAGGTCCACCGCGCTCCTCACGCTCGCCGGTGGGCTCGGATTCCTCGCGCTCTGGAAGGCGATCGTGGTGATCGGCGGGTATCCCACGTTCATCCTCCCGCCGCCCGATCTCGTCGCCACCCGGTTCGTCACGGGCTGGACCAGCGGCCAGATCGGACCGCACGCGGCGGCGACGCTGGTCGAGGTGGTGCTCGGGTTCGGCGTCGGGGCGGGCCTCGGGCTCATCGCGGGCTACGGGCTCGGACGGTCATCGATCGTGGCCCGGGTCGTATCCCCGTACCTCGTGGCGGCACAGGCCACGCCGATCCTTGCCCTCGCACCGGTTCTTGCCCTGTGGTTCGGGCCGGGGCTCCTCGGCAAGGTCGTCATTGCGGCGCTGATCGTGTTCTTTCCGGTGGCGGTCTCGGCGATGGTCGGCATTCGATCCGTCGATACGGGCCTGCTCGAACTTGGTCGGAGCCTTCGGGCGACACCCCGCCAGGTCCTTTTCACGCTCGAGATCCCGGCCGCCCTTCCGTCGATCTTCGGTGGACTGCGCATCGGCATCACGCTCGCGGTCGTCGGGGCGATCGTCGGGGAGTGGGCCGGCGCCGAGCGGGGTTTGGGCGTTCTCGTCAATATCGCCCGGGGAAGCCTGTTCGACATCCCGCTGATGTTCGCAACCCTCGTCACCATCGCCGGTTTCGGCGTGGCGCTCTATCTCGTCGTCGTTCTCATCGAACGCCGCGTCGTGCTCGTTCGATGACCAGCCCAACCCAGAAGGAGTCTCCGTGAACCGTCGCGTCCCACTCGCTCTCAGTCTCGTGGTCGCCGTGGTCGCCGTGGCCGCCGCCGGATGCGGCGTGCGCTCGACGTCCTCGATAGGGGCCGTCAGCCAGGCCTTCAGCGTCGGCCTCGGCTACATCCCGAGCGTCCAATTCGCTCCGTTCTACCTTGCCGATCAGGCCGGCTACTACGAGGATGCCGGGCTGACGGTCACGTTCCAGAACAAGATCGATCCGGATCTCGTGACCCTCGTCGGCCAGGGCGCCGTCGATGTCGGCCTGGCCGACGGCACTAGCCTGATCCCCGCGGTCAGTCAGGGCATTCCGGTTCGGTACATCGCAACGATCTACCGTGACTTCCCATCGATCGTATTTGCCAAGACCTCATCCGGCATCACAACTGCGGCCGACCTCAAGGGAAAGAAGATCGGGATCCCCGGCCGTTTCGGCTCGTCCTGGATCATGCTCCAGGCACTCCTCGGCTCCGCGAACCTGACCCCCGACGATGTCCAGATCGTCGAGTACCCCGACTTTGGGCAGGGCGCCGCCGTCCAGCAGGGTGCGGTCGACGCTGCCACCGGGTTCGCGAACAACGAACCGGTCCAGCTCGAACTCGCGGGCTTCCCCACGACCGTGCTCCACGTCGATGCGATCGTTCCGTTGCCCGGCCCGGGGCTCATCAGCGGCACCGGCACCCTCGGCTCGAAGCAGGCGGCGACCGCGGCGTTCGTGGCGGCCACGCTGAAGGCGATGGGGGAGATTGCCGCGGATCCCGAGAAGGGCCTGGATGCGGCGATCGCAGCCGTGCCGGACCTCGGCTCGGATCGCGAGACCCAGAAGGCCATCCTCGAGGCGACGATCGCCGCGTGGCAGGGTTCCGCGACCGGCGCGCCGGTGCTCGGCGCCATCGACGCGGCCAGCTGGTCCGCCTCGCTCGAGTTCATGACCACGCTCGGTCTCGTGCCGAATCCGATCAAGGTCGAGGACCTGATCAGGAGCGACCTCCTGCCGAAGTAGGCGGGCGCGGGACCGGTACGGAGCGCCCTGCCTGCTGGACCTGCCAGTGGCCTCAGCCCTGGGCGATGGCTGCGTCGAGCTCGTCGTTGCTGGGCTCGCGGATGACCAGCGATGGGGACTCGGGGTCGCCGAACAGGATGGTCGGGGTCACCCGGCCGCCGTCGTTGTACGAACGGATCAGGGCGTCCGCCGACGGATCGAGCTCGATGTTGCCGTAGGTGTAGGGAATGCCCTGAGCGTCCAGATGCGCGCGAGAGGTAACGGTGTCCTCGCAGGTATCGCGGCCCAGGACGAGGATCGACGGGTAGGCAGGCGTTGGCATCGGCACAGTTTGCCTCAGGCGTCGAAGCGCGGAGACTCGCCCCGCGCGGCGGCCGTTGCCGCTGCGAGTACGGCATCCCGGACCGTGACGTCGGAGGCGACTGCCTCGCAGGCTGAGCACGTGATGACCGGATGATCGGCCGCTTCCAGGCCCTCCTCCGGAGTGTGGAGGCCGAGCATTCGGAGGCCGGTCGGATCGATCACGACGCGATCGAGCGCCCGGACGGGACTATCGATCTGCCATGACCCGGACGGGCTATGGCAGGCGGGACACAGGGGAACCGCGCTCGGGCTCATCTGTGCCGGCTGCGGAATGGCGCGGCCGACGGCCGATCCTCGGTCGTCTGACGGGGACCCCAGGGCCGGGGACTCGACGGCTGACCGTCGACGTGGCGAGACAACCGCTCGCCGGGCATCTGGGTGTGGTTGCCGATCGACGGACGCGGGCCGCCAGGCCCGGGGCGACTGGCCACGTGAGCCGGACGTCCGTGCGGCCCTGGCGCGTGGCTCGGTCCTGAATGAGCGCGCGCGGGTGCGGGCTGGGGGCGGCCGGGTCCGGTCTGTGGGCGAGCCCCAAAGCCGCTTCGGGCGGGAGCAGGTCCGCTCCCGTGACGCGGTTGAACGTGGGACCAGGCGCCGTTGCCGCCAATCGGAGCCCGGCGGGGCATCGACGGGCGGGGGCCAGGGCCGCCCATCGTGCGAAGGCGAATCGGTTCCGGCCGGATCGAGCGGTCCGGCTCATAGCCGGGCACGACCTCGGCGTCGATGGCGTGGCCGAGCATGCGCTCGATGTCCTTCAGGAGCCGACCCTCGTCGACGCACACGAGCGAGATCGCGTCGCCCATCGATCCGGCGCGGCCCGTCCGTCCGATTCGATGGACGTAGTCCTCGGGGACCATCGGCAGCTCGAAGTTGACGACGTGGGGAAGTTCTTCGATGTCGATGCCGCGCGCGGCGACCTCGGTGGCGACCAGCATCGCGATCCGCCCAGCCTTGAAGTCGGACAGGGCCCGCACGCGCTGGTTCTGGCTTCGATTGCCGTGAATGGCGGCTGCGGTGATCCCGTCCTTGTTGAGCTGCTCCGCCAGTCGATTGGCACCGTGCTTGGTCCGGGTGAAGACCAGCGCCTGGTCGATCCGGCCGGACGCGACGAGTTCGCGCAGGAGATCGCGCTTGCGCTCGCGGTCAACGTGGATGACGACCTGTCGAACGAGCTGCGTGGCCGTGTTCCGTGGTGTGACCTGGACGGCGGCCGGGTCGTTGAGGAAGTCGCTGGCCAGTCCGCGGATCTCGTCCGAGAAGGTCGCCGAGAAGAGCAGGTTCTGCCGCTTTGATGGCAGGATCGCGAGGACCTTGCGGATGTCGCGGATGAAGCCCATGTCGAGCATCCGATCGGCCTCGTCGAGGACGAGGATCTCGACCGCGCTCAGGTCGACGGTGCCCTGGCCGATGTGATCGAGGAGGCGGCCGGGCGTGGCGACCACCATCTCCGCGCCGTTGCGGAGCGCTCGGAACTGGGCGTCGTAGCCGACACCGCCGTAGATGGGCACGGAGCGGATCGGCCGCTGGGCGCCGTAGACACGGACGCTCTCCTCCACCTGGAGGGCGAGTTCGCGCGTCGGGACGAGCACGAGTACGCGAACCGGTCGTCGCGGCGCGCGACGTCCGGGTGCCGGGTGTTGGCCGTTGCGCGGCGCCGTTGACGGCTCGACGACCTGCTGAGGCGTGCTGTTCAGGTACTGGAGGATCGGCAGGACGAACGCCGCCGTCTTGCCCGTTCCGGTCTGCGCCCCGGCGAGGACGTCCCGACCGGCGAGCACGAGGGGAATGGCCTCAGCCTGGACGGGTGTGGGCTCGGTGTAGCCCTGGTCCGCGACAGCGCGGAGGAGCTCGGGCGACAGCCCGAGTTGATCAAATGACACGTTGAAGTGCTCCATGACGAGGCCCTCCCGCTCTCTGGCGGGGCCCGGTCAGGGCAAGAAGTGGATCGAAATCAGCGGTAAGTGACCGGGGCGCTGACCGGAGCGCCCATCGAACTCGAAGGCGCGGAGCATAGCCGGGATCAGCGCGATTGTCGCCCGCGACCTTCGGCGGATCCTAGTTCGGGCGGCCGCCACCGCCGAGATCGGCGCCCTGGTCGCGCAGGAATCGCTCGATGTCGGCGATCAGGTCGTCACCGGCCGGCAAGCGGGACTCGTCGGCCATGCCCTCAAGGCGTTCGACGTAGTTGCGGGTGTTCTCGTCGAGGGCCGTCGCGGTGTCGAGGCGCTTGCGCAGCGCGACCGCCTCCTCGGGGAGCAGCCCCAGCGGCGGCTCGATGTCCAGGTGAAGGCCGAGGATTCGCAGCAATTCCACCGACGCGCCGGGATATTCGCCGGACATGTAATGCGGGATCTGGGCGAAGTACCCGACGGTCGGGATCCCGGTCCTGGCAACGGCCACATCGACGATCGAGATGCAGGCGGCCGGAACGCGGAGCAGGCCCTGCGGTCCGGGCTGCACGCCGCCGCGGAGCAGGTCTGGCTGCGAGGCCGTCCCGAGAATGGGCACGGGCCGGGTGTGGGGCACCGCCGCAGGAATCGCCCCGAGGCTGAGCCACTGGCTGACGCCGAGCTGTCCATTCAGGTCGACGAGATCAGCTGCGAACTGGTGCCATCGGAAGTCCGGTTCAGCTCCCGTGAGGATCAACAGATCGCGCTCTCCGATCCGGCGACTGCGGATCGTGAGGCTCGGCCAGGTCAGGCGTTCCGGGCGCCCGTCCTGGATCTCCAGGGTTGGCCGCCGGGACCGGTAATCGAACAGTTCGTCGCCGTCGAATTCGACCACGATCTTGGCATCGCCTGCCAACTCCCTCGTCGCGTTGGTAGCGGCTGAGCCGGCGTCCACCCAGCCGTCGAACGCCACCACGACCACCGGGTCCGTCAACGTTTCGTGATCGCGGAGCTTGAACATCGCCACGGGCGGAGCATACCGCGAGCCGGAAAACCATCCCGACTGTGGCGTTTGCGCGGGGCGACGGTGTCGGTCACGTCATCGCCCCGGTGCGGGACCATCGCCAGTTGACGGAACGTCGCCATGCCGCGAGAGTTCCGGCGTGCGCTTCGGGATCGTCGGCTGGCTCGATCTTCTGTTGCCCGGTTCGGGCCACCTCTACGCACGCCGAACGGCACGCGGGCTCGTCTTCCTCCTGCCCATCGGCCTGGCGGTCGGGGCGACAGTCGGGCTGTATTTCGCGAAGGGCGCCACCGGGATTTTGGCCCTTGTCGTGACGCCCGGCGTCCTGCCGATGCTGGCGATTGCCAATGTCGCCCTGGCCCTGTGGCGGCTGGTCGCCATGGTCGATGGGGTTCGGATCGAACCACGAACCCGACCGGCGGCGATCGCCCTGGGGGTCGGCGTGGTCGTGCTGCTCGTCGTCCCGCATCTGCTCGCCGGACGGCTCATCGCATCAACCGACGCCTTCCTGAACTCGATGTTCGCGTCCGGACCGGACACTCCCGAGCCTGGTCCATCCGATGAACCCGAAATCGCCCCGCCGGAATTCGGCGGTCCATACGTCGCATTCCTCCGCCCGGACAACGGCATTGACGATCAGGGCATTGCGCTCCCGACGCCCGCGCCCACGCCGAAGCCGCCGCCAGGTCCGTACAAGGGTGGTGGGGGAGCGGCTTCGCTGCCGCCGCTCGGGGCCTCGGTTCCGTGGAATGCGCCCGGCGCCATCCCCTGGGGCAACGACGGCCGGTTCGACCTGCTCCTGCTCGGCTCCGACGCCGGAGGCAACCGCTGGAGTCGGCGGATGGACGTGATGTTGCTCGTCGAGATTGACGTGGCCACCGGCAAGGTCGCCATGATCGGCCTGCCGCGCAACATCCAGAACGCGCCGTTCCCACCGGGATTTGCGCATGACGCTGTTTCCTGCGGCTGCATGAAGGGCCTGCTCAACGAGATGTATGTCGAGGCCACGGCGCGCCACCCGGATCGCTGGGAGGGGAGCGGCGCGGTGAAGGGGATCGGCGCGGTTCGCGGGGTCATCTCCGAGCTGACCGGCCGACCCATCGATGCGGTGCTTGTTGCCGATCTCATGGGTGTGGTCCAGGTCGTCGACGCGATGGGCGGCATCGATATCAACGTCCCATCGTCGGTCTATGACGACAAGTACCCGGATCCCGTCCGGGGCGACATCGTCCTGCGAATCAAGGCCGGGCAGCAGCACATGGATGGTCGGACGGCGCTCGCCTATGCCCGCAGCCGGCACCAGGATTCTGACTATGGCCGCATGGCGCGCCAGCAGACCCTGCTTCTGGCGATCCGATCACAGATCGGCGCGGCCACGATCATCCAGGCGCCGGACCTGTTCGCGGCGGCGAAGGGCCGGACCTGGACCGACCTGCCGCGCAGCTCGCTACCGGCGCTCGTCGAGTTGTTCGGGAAGGCCGCCAACGCCTCGGTCAAGCAGCTCCGGATCGTACCGTCGAAGTATCCCGCGTGGCTGACCGCTACCGAGATCGCCAAGATTCGCCACGACGTCGGGAGCATCCTGGGGCCGCTGCCATCGCCGACGCCGACGCCGACCGAGACACCGACCGCATCGCCGACCGAGACACCTGGCCCAACGTCGAGCCCGACCGGCAGCGTCGACCCGAGTCCCTCGGACGGGGCATCACCGACACCGAGTGGCGAGGCCTCGCCGAGCCCCGCTACGAGTCCGTCGCCGAGTCCGGCGCAGAGCCCCGATCCGAGTCCATCGCCCAGTTCGAGTCAGTCGCAGAGCCCCGATCCGTCGCCCAGCCCGAGTCCGCCGCCCAGCCCCAGCTCGAGCCCATCGGCGTCCTGACGCGGCCGACCTCGGTTCGCGATGCGGCCGAGTCGGCTTAGGGCCCGCGGGCGCCAGTCGGGCCGTCAGGCGAGATCGGAGCCCGGCCATCGAGGGGAAGCGTCCTCGATCACCGGCAACCCGTCCCAATCGGACCTGACGGGCGTGAAAACATCGATCACCACGGCGCCGTTCGGCCCGGCGGTGACCCCATGCGGGATCTCGGACAGGATCCGCCACGTGCCGCCCGCCCCGAGCGTGCGTGTCTCGCCGTCGATCGTGAAGTTCATCTCGCCGGCCAGGACGATCCCCATCTGCTCGGCAACGTGGCGGTGCTCGGGAACCACCGCATTGGGCTCGAGCTCCACGACCGCGAGCGTGATGTGCTCGCCCTGGACCCGCCGCGCCCGGACCGTCTCACCCCACACCTGGAGGAGCGGCGAGTCCATCATGTCCACGAGGTTGCTCATGATCGGAGCATAGCGTCACGATGCGGCCCATCGCCCGGGAGTTACGAACACGATCGGTCATCGATCCGCATGCGGCGGATCCCGGAGCCGGGACCATGGCCACGGCCGCCCGCCAGTTTGAGACTGGCCCTCGACAATCCGACGATCATCCGCCGACGTGGTTGAGCGTGACGCCGCCGAAGGCCATCCCATCCCCGACCTGATACTGATCCGCCATCTTGTTCCAGGTCTTGAATCGCGGATCGTTGTCGTGGAGGTGGTGCCCCTCGCCGGTCGCGAACTCGACCGCGATGAGGTACTGGATGGCGTTTCCACGGGGAGCCGACGAGATGTCCATCCTGGCCATCGATGCCCTGAGCAGGATCCCCCGGGCCCGGTAGTCTTCCCAGATCGGGAGCTCATGCGCTCGAAATCCGGCCTCGAACGCCTCGACCTGATCCGGCTTGACGCTGAGAACGACGGCAATGGTCTCCATCGATCGATCCCTCCGGCTGTGCGGAACAGGATCGTACGACCGACCGCCGATCCTCGTGGGGGGGGTTGTTCAGCTGCTGCCCGGGGTCGGCGTGGCTCGGAGCTCGCTCAGCGAGCGGACGCGACCGAGCAGGTCCGCCGGCCCGGCCGACGTGCAACCGACACAACCTTCCGCGGAGACCCACGGGTCGACGAGCCAGTATCCGTGGACCGGCTCGGCTTCGAGGGTTTCCGGCAGCGCGAGATAAGGGACCCGGAGCCAGGTCGGCTGAGGCCCGGCTTCCGGGTGCACGGACTCGTCCGGAACGAGCCATTCAAGGCCCTGGCCGCACGGTTGCGTGAGATCCGGCTGCGAGGGTCTCGGCAAAAGGATAATGGGGCAACTTCGCAGATCGCTCGTCGTCTTGAGCCAGCCATCCACGAGGAAGAGAGGGTGATCCGACGATCCGGAGGCCCGGATGCCGGGCAGCAGTGGAGCCAGGCGCGGGAGCGTCCAGGCGAGGCCGTCCGCGGTCGGCCGAACCGGCCCGATCAGGTCGAGTCCCGGAACGTCAGTCTTGACTCGGTAGGCGATCGGACCAACGGGTGCTGCGGGGCTCGGGCCGGCGGCGCGGTCATCCCAGACCAGGATCGGGTCGGTTCGGCCTGGTACCGCTATCGAGTACCGCGGGCAGGTGTAGTCGTCGAGGCAAAGCCCAATCGGCGTGAGCGAGACATCCGCGATGACGATGGGGCTGGCCCGCGCAAACCAGGGGTCATCGATGTAGGCGGCCAGCTCGGCCGCGGTCAGCGCACGCTCATCCGGATAGGTGCCTGACGTCGTCGCTGACGGATCTGGCTGAACGAGCCCATCGATCAGATCGACCCGACCGACCAGGGTCGCAGCACCCGCCGGTGGGCAGAGGAAGCAGTCCGATGGCAACCCGATCGGCTTGATCAGCCAGAACCCATGGGGATTACCGAGCGCGCCCATGTTGTTCGGGAGTCGCAATCCGAACTCAGGCTTGAAGCCGTGCTGGAGTGGTCCGATCGAATATCCCTCGGGAAGCACCCACGACGCTTGTCCGCAACCGAACGTGTCAACGACCCCTGAAGGGCGCGGAACCGCGAGGGCGCAGTAGGGCGACCCATTCAACGAGCCCAGCCATGCGTCCACGAGGACGAGGCCTCCACCGGACACCAGCCCGTCACTCGCCGCGAGGGAGTCGGTCACTTGCAGCAGTTTCCAGGCGAGTCGGGTCGGTCCGGGAGTCACGGACCCGACGAACTCGAGTTCAGGACCGCTGGCGATGCGAAACGCGTATATGGCGCGACCCAGCGGCCGGTTCGTGCCCACAACGTGTAGGGAGGCGACCCGCACCGGAGTCCGAACGTAGTAGAGCCCGCATGCGGACGCGCCCGGCGTGCAGCTCGTCGGGAGGACGTCGATCTCGACGTCGGCGATCAATAGCGTGCCGACCTGCGCCTGCGGCTCGTCGAGGACCACGGCGAATAGCTCATCGGTCGTCAGGGCGTGCTCCGACGGATACCCGGTCAGGTCGCCGGCGGTCGCCCGCGGAGACGCGTCGAGGCTCGCGCCCGGGGACGCGTCCGGGCTCGTGCCGGGGCTCGGCCACAGGCGCGGCGGGACCAGGATGACCGCACCGAGCATCGCCACCGCCAGCACCGCTGCAACCCCGATCCCGAGGATCCGTGAGTCGAGCCGGCGCAATCGCGGCGCTTGGGCACGTCCGGCAGAGCCGGCCAGCACCGCTTCGGTCAGCGTGGTGACATCGATGGCGCCCGCCTGCGCCCGCCGCTCCAGGTGCTCGCGCAGAAATCGATCGTCGAGGGTCATGGGATGCCCTCTCGCTCGAGGGCATGTTTAAGCGCGGTGCGCGCCGTATGGAGTCGCGACTTGACCGTGCCTTCGGGGATCCCGAGACGAGCCCCGATCTCGGCGAGTGGCAGCTCCTCGCGGTGATGCAGGACGAGGATCGTGCGCTGCTCGATCGGCAACCGATCGAAGGCCCGATCGAACGCGTCGGCGGTCACGGACTGGGCATCGAATGTCGAAGCAATCGGATCGGCCGGATCCGCCGCGCCGCCGAAGGCGGCGGCCGGCAGCGGCACCACCGCGTTCGATCGTCGCCGGCGCAGGGCCATGCGGCAGGCATTCAAGGTGATCCGGCCGAGCCACGCGTCAAATCGATCCACGTCGCGCAAGCCGGAAAACTGGCGCCAGGCGCCGATCAGCGCCTCCTGCGTCGCGTCGCTGGCATCGGCGTCGTTGCCGAGAATCGCCCGGGCGGTTCGGTACACGGTCTCCACCTTGCGGCGCACGATTGCCTCGTACGCGGTCCGATCGCCCCGGCGGGCCTGTTCGATGAGCTCGCGCTCCAACCGACCCTCCGTCATCGCAAACCTGGGCGCTCACCCTATTCGATGCACAGACGAGCGTCGGGGTTCATTCGAATCTTCGTTGCATCTACTATCACACTCGACTATCATGGTCAGTCATGAGAGTCATCACCGCGCTCGACCTTCGCAAATCGCTCGGAGCCTTCCTCGATCAGGCCTCTGCGGGCGAGCGTTTTGTCATCGAGCGCGACCATCGGCCGCTCGCGATGCTCGTGTCCGTCGAGGACGGCCACCGGCTCGATGACGACGTCGAGGCGCGTCGCGCTCGTACGATCGCGGCCATCGACCGACTTCAGGCGCTTGGCCGGCGGATCAAGGATCGGGTCCCTGATGCTCCCGACGCCGTCACGGCGATTCGACTCGAACGTGATCGAGATGACCCGGGTGCGAGTGACGATGTCTGACGAGACTGTTTCGCCAATCGTCCTCGATGCATCGGCAGCGATCGCGCTCATCAGATCCGAGGGCGCTGAGCAAGCGATCACGGTTCAGCTCAGCCGCCAGCGGATCGGCGGAGGTCGGCTCCTGGTCCCTGATCACTTCTGGATCGAACTGACGAACGTATTCATGAACCGCTACGCAGCGAGCCCGGGGGAGGCCGTCCAGATTCTCCGCGAGGTCGACGAGCTCGGCATTGAGTCTATGCGCACCGAGCGCGCGTTGGTTCTTCACGCCATCGAGATGCAGCACCGCCACCGACTGTCGGCCTACGACGCAACCTATCTCGCGCTTGCCGAAGCCGAGAACGCGCGACTGCTTACGCTCGACGTCAAGCTCGCCGCCGCGGCCGGCGATCGCGCGATCCGCCTGGACGGCATGCCGCCGCGTCGCCTGTCTGAGGCGGCGGCCGAGTACGGCCGCGATCCCATCGACTGGACGAGGTTCGGGCCCTATCTGGCCCAGCTTCGTGCGGAGGCCGTCACCGGCACCCGGTAGGAACGAGGTCTCCCCGGTATCGTCGGCGGATGCAGATCTCCATCCAAGTCGCCCGGCGCTACCTGCTCGGCCGCCACGGGTTGTGGCCGGGACGACGTTGGGCGGCGCCGCGGGATACGGAGCGGGCCATGCGGACGATGGAGCACGTCCAGCTCGATCCGCTGGCGATCATCGCCCGGGCCCAGGACCTCGCGCTCGCGAGCCGCGTCATCGGCTATCGGCCGGACGACTGGATGACGCTCGCTTACGAGCGACGTCGGTTCTTCGAGTGGGGTGGCTGGCTGGCGCTCCGGCCGATGGACGAGCTGCCGTACTACCGCGTCCTGATGCGCCGCGAGCGCGATGGCTGGTGGCCCCAGTGGGCGGCGGCGGGCCACGGGCCGGCGATCGAGGAGATGCGGGCGGTCCTCAAGAAGCGGCCCGAGGTCTCGAACCGCGATTTCGCGATCGCGGACCGGGCGCGGGTCGACAGCTATCGTGGCCGCAAGGACAGCTCCGTGGCGCTCCACTACCTGTGGCGGATCGGCGAGGCCATGGTCACCCGCCGCGAGCGGTTCGAGCGCGTCTACGCGAGGGCCGCGCTCGTCGCACCAGCGCGGTGCCTCCGCGAAGCCCCGGAAGCGGAGACGGACGAGCACCTACTGATGAAGTCGGTGGGGGCCGCGGGTCTCACCAAGCTCAACGGCGCGTCGTGGACGCTGCTGCGCCCATTCACGGCGCGCGATGCCACCGCCTGGAAGCGGCGGCGGGTCGAGGATGGCGTGCTCATCGACATCGAGGTCGAAGGCGTGGAGATGACCGGCCTCGTGGCGCTGGCCGCGGACCGCCCGATCCTCGAGACCCTCGCCGCGGGCCGGACACCGCGTGCCTGGAAGCCGATCGAGGCCACGACCACGGACGAGGTCACCTTCCTGTCGCCGCTCGACCCGGTCATCCACAACCGCGAGCGGACGCGGCGGATCTTCGACTTCGACTACAAGTGGGAGGTCTACGACAAGCCCGAGAAGCGCAAGTTCGGCTACTACACGCTCCCGATCCTGTGGGGCGATCGCATCGTTGCACGCATGGACGCTGCGCTCGACCGGACGACCTCGACGCTCGTCATCAAGGGTCTCTGGTTCGAGGACGACTCGCTGGCGAGGAACGGCGCACTCGGGCAGGCATTCGGGAGGGGACTGGCCCGGCTCGCTGATTTCGTGGGTGCGGATGCGATCGATGCCCGTGCGATTGCGACGCCTGCGGCGCACGATCTCGCTGACGGTTCGCTGTCGTAGCGACCGAGGCGTACGACATTGCCAGATGTTCCGGCGCCCTACTCGATGCGGGTGCCGCAGGGCGCGGGGATCGCGCCGCCTTCCTTTTCCTGGGCGAACCAGCGATAGGTGGCCCCCGGGGCCGAGCCGTTCAGGGCCGCCTCGTCGATGACGAACTGGGCGACGAACGCCCGCTGCCGTGGCGCAAACGTCCCATAGAAGGACGAACCCGACCCCATGCAGCTGGCGTGGTCGGCGGCCCGGTCAGGTAGGGACCCGGCGTTCGCGGTCGCCATTGGAAGGATCAGGAGCAGGCCGAGGGTACCTGCAATGACGAGGGGCTTCGGCATCTTGTTCATGTCAACAGCGTAGGAAAAGCGCGCGGCGAAAGCCAGCGCCGACGCTCGAAGAGCGGTGCCTCCAAGCACCGGGCCCGAACCGCGATCAGCGCCAGGATCCCACGTCCCCCTGCCGAAGCGGCCGACGCCGCTGACGGGCGGGACGGCAGACGTCGAATCGAACAGGTCTTGATGGCCCGGATGGCCCCGGCAGTCTGGGTGAGATGGCGTCGGCTACGTCAGTGGGCGAATGGTGTTCCGCCTCCATCGGCGAACACGACGGCTGCTGACAGGACTGCGAGAGCGGTGCCGAGGATCCAGGACGCGATGATCGGGCGTGAAATGCGGAAGCGACGAAACATGGAACGGTCCCTTTCTTGTCGGGGTGGGGCCGTCCGGGCTCAAGACCGCGTCGCACCCAGGCAGTGCGACTGCCGACATGCTAGGGTTCACGCATGGGAAAGTCAAGTATTGCTAAACAATTCCGCGTTGGAGCCGGATCGGAGGCTGCTCTCGAGATCGGGCGCCGCGTTCGTGATCGACGCCTCGCAGTCGGGTTGACGCAGGCCGAGCTCGCCGTTCCGCTCTCGAAGGGGTTCGTCTCGGCGGTGGAGAAGGGGCACACGCTGCCATCGCTCGGCGCGTTGTGGTTGTTCGCGTCGCGGCTCGGCGTCGATGTCGGAAGTCTTGTCGATCACGTCAACAGTGTTGGAACCCTGAGGTACAATGCGTCCTATGGCAACACGACCGACTCTAGGAGGCGCGCGCATCGGCACGAAGCCCAAGCGACGCCGCATCGTCGTTGATGACTCCGCCCTGGCCGCTCGGATCGGCGAGCGGATCAAGCAGGCCCGGCTCGCCTCGAACCTGACCCAGCAGCAGCTGGCGGATGGCCGATACACGAAGGCCTACATCAGCGCTCTCGAGACGGGGCACAGCAAGCCCTCGATGGCCGCCCTGAATTTCATTGCTGACCGCCTGGGGATGCCGGCCAGTCGGTTCATGGCCGATGAACCTGCGTCCTGGCGTCGCCTCGAGGTCGATCTCGAGCTGGCCGCGAGTCGGTGGCAATCGGCGGCCGACGGGTATCGAGACCTCTTGACGCGGCCGGCACCGAAGGAGACGAAGGCCGAGCTCCTCCTCGGCCTGGCGGAAGCGCTTGCGGCGCTGGATCGAGGGCCCGAAGCGGCGGCGGCCAGCTCTGAGGCCGTCGCGATCTTCAAGGCCGCAGGGCGTCCGACCGACGCAGCGCTCGCGGGCTACTGGCTCGCTGCCGCGGAGTACGCCCAGGGCAACGTCATCGAGTCCGAATCGCTGCTCCGGGACATCCTCGACCGCGTGCGCGCGGGACTTCGCGTGGAGCCCGATTTCGAGCTGCGGCTGATCATGGCGCTGTCGAGCACGGCGTCTCGGGATGGGCGCCATGACGTGGCGCTGGCCTATCTCGAGGAGGTTCGCGGCCTGGCCGCCGGCCTCGACGACCACCGCCGGGCCACATTCCTGTTCGATCTGTCCTACAGCTACCGCGAGACGGGAGACTTCGAGGCGGCGATCCGGGCGGGCATGGCCAGCCTCGCGCTGTATCGCGCAAGTTCGTTCGACCACGGCACGGCATCACTGGAAAATGACCTCGCGCTATCGTTCCTCGCGCTTGGAAACCTGCCACGGGCCGACGAGTACGCCAGCAGCGCCTTCGCGCGGTTCGAGAAGGCCAACGATCGTCGATGGCTCGCGCATGTCCTGGACACGCGCGCCCGCATCGCCCTGGCCCGGGGAGATGCCGGCGGCTCGCGCGATCTCGCGGCGGCGGCCCTGGCGATGGCCGAGGACAGTGATAACGAAAAGGCAAAGGTGAGCGCCCTGCTTGCCCTGGCCCGTGCGCACACCGCGCTCGGCGATTCGGCCGCAGCCTCGCCGCACTACGAACGTGCCGTGGAGCTGGCGAAGTCGACCGGTCGCCCCGGGCAGATCCGTGACGCCCTCGGCGAGTGGGCGGATGTGTTGACCGCCGCCGGCGAGCACGAACGCGCCGCGGTCCTGCTCCGCGAGGCACTTCGCGCGGTCTGACCCGGCGACTCCGCCCGGGGCGACTCGCCGGGCTACTCCGCCGCTGCGCCATGTCCTTGCTCCCACGGTGTATAGTTATGTTTGACCACCCCGGGCGGATGGGAGAGTTGAGAGGGCACGAAGAACCGCGGTGATCACGCGCGCGTCCCCGGAACCACCGGGTCTGTTCGGTCGCCATCTCACCTCGGTGTTGAACGCACCGACGCTGCTTCGGCCCGTGTTCCAGCCGATCTTCTCGATCGCCACGGGCACAGTGGTCGGCTACGAGGGCTTCAGTCGGTTCGAGATCGGGCCGTCCCGGGCACCTGATGTCTGGTTCTCCGAGGCAGGGCGAGTCGGCGCCGGGTCAGACCTCCAGGCTCTCGCGATCCGGCGAATCCTGAGCGTTGCGACGCAGGCCGACCTCCCCGCGACGACCTTCCTGTCCCTCAACATCAGCCCGCAGTACCTCGCCCACCCGGCCGTTGTGTCGGCATTCGAGGCGGCGGATCCGTCGAGGTTGGTGGTTGAACTGACCGAAGAGGAGGCCGTGTTCGACTATCCGGCGCTTCGTCGGGCCATGACTCCGTACCTCCGACGAGGGGTGCGCTTCGCCGTCGACGACGCCGGTGCCGGCTTCGCCTCCATGCGCCATGTCATCGAGCTCCGGCCGGCCTTCGTGAAACTCGACGCATACCTTATCCGGGGCATGCGCAGCCGCCAGACGGTCCGGGCGTTCCTGCGAGCCATCAATGGGTTCACCGTGGAGATCGGCGCGACGCTGGTTGCCGAAGGCGTCGAGACCGCGAGCGACCTCGCCATCCTGCGGGAGACCGGCTTCCCGCTCCTCGTCCAAGGATACGGCATCGCCCGACCGGGCCCCGCCTGGCCGGAGGTAAAGGCCAGTGTTGCGAACGGGTGGCCGCCCGACGGTGATCTACCCGGGGCATCGGCGGTACCTCGGAAGCGGGGCAAGGACCTGGCGACCGGGTCTGATGCCGAGGCGCCGATCGAGGACGGCATCAACATCGGCACGAGCCTCGGTTCGGTCCTCCGACGCGCCGGCATCGATACCGTCGAGTCGCTGCGGCTCCTCGGTGCGGTCGTCGCGTGGCAGAAGGTTCGAGCCATCGACGCCGACACGGCGACCGACTGGGCCGTGGTCGCCCTGGAAGGGGCCATTCGCGGGGTCCGCTGGGGCGCCGTCCCAGTGGCCATCCGCCACAGGCTCATCGCCGCGGTGACAGACATGAAAGTGGGGTAGCAGCCTCGACACGGCCACGGCTCGTTGGCCAGCCCCGCGGTTATCAGGCGATGACGTCGCTCACGGCGAGGACGACGTTGCCCGTCTTCTGTCCCATCTCGACGTATCGAGCGGCTTCGCCCGCCTGCTCGAGCGGATACGTTCGATCGATGACCGGCACGAATGCGCCGGTCTGCATGAGGCCCGCCAGCATGACGACGTCCTCCTTCGAGAACTTCGTGATCCCCATCGTGACGCGCCGGCTGCCGATCCAGCGCGTCGGCAGGGCCAGGGGGAAGACGTGGAACATGTAGCCAGGGTCCGTGTCGACGAAGGTTCCGCCTCGCTTCAGCAAACGACGACAGCGCCGGAACGATGTCTTGCCGACCGCGTCGAAGACGATGTCGTACGTTCGGCCATGCCGGGTGAAGTCCTCCGCGGTGTAGTCGATGACCTCGCCGGCGCCCGGGGATCGCACGAGTTCGACGTTATTCGAGCTGCACACGGCCGTCACGTCCGCGCCGAGGTGCCGGGCCAGCTGGACGCCGGCCGTCCCCACCGCGCCCGATGCGCCGTAGATCAGGATGCTCTGTCCCGAGCCGAGGCCCGCAGCCCGCAGGCAGGCGAGCGCGAGACCCGCGCCATCGGTGGCTGCCGCTGCCGTCGCGAAGCTGACCTTCGCCGGTTTCAGCGCCAGAACCGCTCCCTCGCGGACACAGGCGTACTCGGCATGGGCGCCGAAGCCCTTGACCCCGAACACGGCATCATCGACCGCGAACGTGGTGACCGCCGGACCCACGGCCTCGACGACGCCGGAAAACTCCATGCCGGAGATCCGCTGCCGTGGACGGACGAGACCGGTGAACAGGCGGCTGACGATGAACTCCGCGCTGCGAAGTCCGCAATCCGTGCGATTCATCGTGGACGCCACGATCCGGACGAGGAGCTCATCCTCCAGTGGGACGGGCTTCTCGACCTCCTCGATTCGCAGGACCTCCGGAGGGCCGTCGCGGTCGTAGGCGACGGCTCTCACGAGCCGGCGTCGCTCACGGTCAGGACGACATTGCCCGTCTTCTGCCACGACTCGACGTAGGCATGCGCCTCGGCGACCTGTTCAAACGCGTATCGACGGTCGATGACCGGCCGATACTCGCCGGCTTCGATGAGGGCCTTCGCGAAGAGAACGTCCGCCTTGTTCCGAAAGCCGCCGGCGAAGACCAACTTCTTTGTCCCGAACCAGCGCGTGAGGACCAGCATCGCGAGCGTCTCGAGCTTGTGCGGCCCAAGGTCGGTCTCGACGTAGATCCCGCCTGGCCGGAGGCCGCGCCGGCCCCAGTGGTAGGCGTACTTGCCGACGGCATCGATGATCGCGTCGTAGCCCAGCTCGTTCTTCGTGAAGTCCTCGACGGCGTAGTCGATGACCTCGTCCGCGCCGAGCGATCGCACGAGGTCGACGTTCTTCGTATTGCAGATGGCGGTCACGTGGGCGCCGTGGTGCCTGGCGATCTGGACGGCCGCGGTCCCGAGCGATCCGGATGCGCCGTAGATGGCGATCCGCATGCCGGCCCGGATCTTTGCCGCACGCAGCGTCGCGAGCGCTTCGTTCGTGCCGTCGGTGACCGCCGCGGCGTCGTCGAAGCTCATCCCGGTGGGCATGTGGGCGATCGGGCCGCTCTCCTTGAGGCAGATGAACTCGGCATGGGCGCCGAAGCCGCGCGGGCCGCCGAACACGCGATCGCCGACCTGGAATTCGCGAACCGATGCTCCGACCGCGGCGACCTCGCCCGCGAACTCGACACCGAGGGTCCGGATCCGGGGCCGCCGGAGCCCCACGAAGAACCGCCAGATAAACGGGTTGGCGGCCCGAAGGTGCGTGTCCGACTGGGTCACAGTGGACGCCCGGACCCTGATGAGGACCTCGTCGTCGGCGGGCACCGGAGTCGGCACCTCCTCGATATGCAGGACGCCGGGCGGACCGTAGCGGTCCTGGACGATGGCTCTCATGGCCTCGTTGGCGCCTCTCGACTCGGGACTGGTTGGCGATGGATAGGCCCGCCCGCCAGCCACGCCCTACCTGCCCGGTACAGCTCAGCGGGGCGGCCGCCAGCGGGACCCGGCCGCGAACGGCGCCCGGTCGGGATCACCCAGTCTCCTTCGGACGCGACGCTCCGGCGGAAGTTCGCGCCGTCCAGCTGGACGCCCCAGATGGCCTCGTAGACCGCTCGCAGTTCGGCCAGGGTGAAGGTGGACCCCACGAATGCGGTTGCGATCCCGCTGACCTCCAGCTCGACGCGGACGCGCTTGATAGCGTCGCGAACGATCCGGAGGTGATCGAAGGCCAGGTCGAGCGTCCCATCGAGCAGATCTGTCACCGGGACGAGGGAAGCGTCCGCGGCATCGGTTCCGGCGACGATCGCCCCCACATCGCGAAGGACGGCGAGGTAGCCGACCGTCACGACGTTCATGCGGGGATCGCGCGCGGGATCGCCGTACGCCCCGAACTGGGTCAGGAGGCTCG
>JANMPD010000314.1:0-19981 GCA_031369685.1 Chloroflexota bacterium
CGGCCGTGATCGCATGCGAGGGCCCAGGTCCGGCCGGCGTCATCGTCATTGATGACGGTTCCGGCGAGATCCTCGGCGTCTACCCCCTCAACGGAGACCAGTACCCGCACCCGAGCCCTTGAGCCTCAGGCGCGAGTGACATTGACGGACCCCAAGCGAGGTCGCTACTGCCTCGCACGGGACGTCCTGGGCTAGGAGAGGGCCATCAACTTCTGGCCCAGACGGCGCCAGGCCTGCGACTCAACAAGCCGACTGAGAAGAGGGATTGGCAAGCCTGGCGACTCCAGTTCGACGGTGACTACACTGCCTCCGCTGGGGCCTGGGCCGATCCGATAGTCGGCTATTGCTCGACGATTGCCAGATCCGAGGCCGCTGTACTCGACGACCGCCGCAACTCGAACGGGTGAGTCGAATGCCGTGAACTCCACACGGACCCGAAGCTGATCAATGGCCAGAATTGACCAAGAGCCGACGCCCAGAACCGGCTCGGTCGATCGCTCCATGGTCGGACCCACATGATTGGCAATGAAGAGGTTCCGCGGGTTCGACAGATACGCAAACACTGCCGCGAGCGACCCTGGGTCGAACTTGCGCCGTTCCTCGCATCGTCGTATCCATGACCATCAGCGATCGAGTGACATCCCCGCGCGTTTCTCGCCGAGGGTTTGGATCATCTACCGTGAACCCGTGACCTGGAAACCGATGGCGCTTGCGATCGAGACCGAGCGGCTCACCCTCCGGCTCCGCGACGAGCAGGACGCAGCGTGGTACCGCGAGCTGGTTGGCGAACGTGGTGAGGACACCCCGACGCTCGAAGAGGCGACGGCGCGCCTCGCGCGATTCCGGGATCTCACGACTCCGGTCGGGATCGGTGCTCTCACGATCTGTCGTCGTGCGGAAGGCGACGCGATCGGCTACTGCGCGCTCATCGTGGGGCGCGCCAGCCTGGATGAGCCGGAGATCGCCTACGAGCTGCTTCGGCGGTTCCACGGGCATGGCTATGCCACGGAAGCGGCACAAGCGCTCGTGGCTGCTGCAGCTGCGACGGGTCGACGGCGGCTCTGGTCGACCACGCGGCCATGGAACACGGCGTCATTGCGGGTACTCGAGAAGATCGGGTTCCAGCGGGACCACAGCGGCACGGATGATCGTGGCGAAATCGTCTACATGGTCCGCGATCTCTGAGCGACTTCCTGAATGGACCTCTGCGATGTCGACTTCGGCTCGCCGCGCGCCGGATCGCAATCGTCAAGGGCGCCGTTCGCACAACATGAGGGCCCTGACTCGAGTGACATTCGCGTACGCCAAGCAAGGCCATTCGTCGTCACACGCGAGCGCGCTGCGGCATCCTAGGTGCGACCGTTCGAGGAGATCACCCTGCACCACCTGATCGCCACCGCTGTCCGCGTTGCGATCAGTTCGTCGCTCGTCATCGGCTGCGCAACGCCGGCCCCGAGCCAATCCGTGCACAGTGCGCCATCCTCGCCCGCGATTCCAGCGTCCAACCCGGCGCCCAAACAGACCGAAAGGCCGTCCCCAACATCGATCCGTCGACCGGACGAATCGATCTCCGTGAAGGCGCAGTCGATTAGGCTCCCGCTACGCACACCGAGCGGGTGACATTCGTGGACGCCAAGCGAATTCGGCAGAACACCTCAGCCACCGGAGGTGTCGTATGGTCGATGAGACTTCCCTTGGCGGCGCTCGTGGCAGCCGTCGTGGTAGGAGCCTGTGCGAGTCCGGCTCCGAGCTCGCCACAGGTGCCCACGGCTACGCCGACCCGGTCCTCGACAGCCTCGAGCGCGTTGCCGACTTCGACAGCCGTCGCCACCGAAACAGCGTTGCCCACAATCATCCCGCGTTGCGTAAGAGGAGGCACTGCCACGTTTCCGGGCGTTCTTGAGGCCCGGCCCGATGGCTGGTTCGACCGGAGCCAGATCGCGACGCTCCCTGACTTTCCCAACACATTCGGACGGGTTTATGGGCCGGAAGGCGTCACGGTCCCGCCCTACGAGGGACCAGGCCGACTCGCGCTGTACGAGACCTTTCCTGCCAACGACGCCTACTTCAGGAGCCGGATCGAACAATCACGCAAGCGCGATGGCAAGCCGATCGCCGTGACCGTGTGCGGCGAGGCCACCGAGGTCTGGCTGGACGAATCGACGGGCGAGCTCGTCGTCGGCTGGACCGATCGAGACAAGAGCGACGTTCTGGTCGCGAACACTGCGGACTTCACGGTGCAGGAACTCGTCAATTCCGCCGAGAGCGTCGACGACTGTTGCGGCTAGCCGGACCTTGTTCAGCCAACACGTGTTGAATGACATTCCGCGGCGCTGAGTGAGCACCGGGTGACATTCGCGTACCCCGGGCGAGCCGGCAGCTCGCGTCTGTGGCGCTGATAGAGCGCCTATCGTGGCGCGACACGAAGCGTCACCTACGCACGGGCGTGGTCAGGGCGCCGCCGGCTCGACGGCCGCGTAGCCTGGGGTCGCAAGAATCCCGAACGTGTCGATCGGCCAGTAGCGCAGCCAGGCCCGCCCGATGACCTGTGAGATCTCGATCGGCCCGAACGACCGAGAGTCGGCAGAATCCTGGCGATGGTCGCCCATCACCAGCAGCTCTGCCTGGGGGACGTCCCATTCGGAGGGTCCACCCGGCATCGGAGCCGTGGCCTGACGCACGCCACCTTCGGTAAAGACGTACGGCTCGTCGAGCGCGGTCCCATTCACGTACACCGTCCCGTCCCTCAGTTCGACGTGGTCGCCGGGTAGGCCGATGACACGCTTGATGAACGGCACCCGAGGCGAGCCGGAGTAGTGCGAGGGCGGGTTGAGGACCACGATGTCGCCGCGCTTGTAGGGGGCCCAGTGCGGCGTGAGCTTGTCGACGAGAACGTACTGGTGCGGCAGCGCGGTCATTTCCATCGAAGCCCCTTCCACCTTGAACGGCTGAGCGACGAAGGCCTGGATGCCGAAGAAGATCACGGCCGTCAGGACGAGGGTCTCGACGACCTCGAGCAGGCAGCCGAGGGCGGGTCGTTTGGTCACAGGATCGAAAGTTTAGCCGTGCGATACCTGGCCCGAGCGGGCCACCATCCAGCCTCAGGCACGGCCCCGGAACGAGGGGTATTCGCGAACGCCACGTGAGGGCGATGGGCCTATCCGTCGCTCCTTTCTCCTGGCAGGACGCGCACGCCTGCGGACGTCGGCTTGCGACTAGACTCGTTCGGCCAGCGATTGCGAGGTTCGTCTGTGTTCAGGTTGTCGACGCCGCTCGTGCTCCTCGCCGTGGGCGTCGCCATCGTCGGCCTCACGATGACCCGGAGGCTGACCCTGGGCCACTGGCTCGCCGTAAGTACCTTTGCGATCTATCTCGTGGGTGTCGCTCACTTCGTGCTGCTGCCGCTCGTGTTCGACTCTGGTGCGCGGCGAGAGTTCGGGCCGATCGATCTGGGTCGGCTCATCGAGCTTCGGCCCTTCTTCCTTTCGGGCGCTGACGTGATGCCGGCCGCGCAGGTCTGGCTCAATATCCTGCTGACGGTTCCTTTTGGGTTCGGGTTGCCGTTCGTGGTCAATGTCCGCGAGCGCGAGGTCCTCGTCGTTGGTGTCCTGTTCAGCGTCGGCATCGAGCTCGCGCAGCTCCTCGCCGACGCCCTGTACCTCGCCGGGCCGACCTGGTCGGTCGACATCAATGACGTCCTCCTCAACAGCCTGGGCGTCGTCATCGGCTACTCGGTCTTCCGCCTGACGGGCACCCTCTACGCCGCTACGGTCGGACGATTACCCGTGGGACGCGGGCCGTGGGCGCATTTCCACGACACCCTGGTCAGACGGGCGATCTGATCGCCGAAGGACATTCACGAACGCCAAGCAACCCTGACCGTTGTCCACGACCAGTTCAGGTTGACGTCCGGCGGTTCTCGCCGGACGATCCTCGAATGGATCGACGCCTCCGAGGTCCGCAATGGATCGAGCTCCCGCTCGGCCCAGCCGCGGCAGTTGCGGCCGACCAGCTCCGACGCGCGATTGAAGGGCGCCCATCGATCGAAACCACGACATCGAGCGACTCGGATCGTCGCTTGTTTCGGAACGGTGCGGGGCGGCAGGGCCGACCTCTCGATCTGGGATGCGCATCTCAGGACCCGCCGCAAGAGTTGGAACATCGAGTTCCACGGCACGTTTGAAGACGCTCAGGCCGGTTCACGTCTCCGAGGGACCCTCGACATTCGGGGTCGCCGACAGCTTAGCCTCATCGTGGGGATGCTCCAGATTGGCGGAGGAGCGCTTGCTCTGATCGCGGTTGTCGTCGCTCTTCGCGACTTCGCGATCGGCGTGCCCATCGTGTATTGGGACATCGTCGTCGCTGTTGTCGTCGCCTCCGTCGTCGTCTTGGTCCTCCACTGGATGGAGGCCGACGGCGAACGCGCCGCCGGCGATGACGCGCGCCAACTCATCGACTTCCTCGAGCGCCTCTTCGAATGAGGGCCTTGCGTCGAGTGTAATTCCCGAACGCCAGGCACGACGGCAGCCGATCGCGGGTCTCGTCGGATCGGGGTCAGTAAAGAGGCTCTCCCGACGGGGCGGGCGGGCACGACGGGTCGCGTTGAGGTGGCTTCGCGGCCCGCTCAAGGTGATCTGCGCGAATGACGATCGTCGATTCAGAGCCGCCTCCAGACTCAAGACTCGACCCGATCCGCATTGCTGGGCTAGCGCTGATATCGAGGATCTCGATTGACCACGGCAACTCTGTCACGCCCGGGTCACCCCGCGCCAATGTGACGGGTTCATCCCAGCAGGCCAGCGTGGCTACCTTCTGGCCGTCCACGAGGATGTTCGCGACCGGCCCGTCGAAATTCACGATTGTCAGGACAACCGCTCTGCTGGCTGATCCGTTGTGGGCTAAAGACCAGAGGATGACACCGGTGATTGCCGCGATGGCCAGCAAGGACGCGCGCAATCTGCCCAGCTGGCTCGACTGGGGCTGGGTTTTCGGCTCTACCATGGCGCGGACGATGCTCCGGGCTCGTTCGCTCGTCAACTCTCACGAGCGCGGGCGAGTGACATTCGCGAACGCCAAGCGAGGGCCACGCGCCGAATGGTGATGTCGGACCGATTGGAGGGGTCTCGACACGCCATGGGGGTCGGAGATCGTGAATTCTTGAGCAGTCATTTCGATCGCGATGCCCGCATCGGCAAGTGCATGCCAATCGGCTTCGCCGCGAGCGAAGGCTACGAGAGCGGCTTCATGGTTCGACATGCTCACTCTCCGTACGCTAGTCGATCGTCTCGTGCCGAAGTCCACGGGTTCATCGGGACGGGACGGCTAGCCAGCCTTCAAGTGACAACCCGGGCGCCCGCGAGCGACAGGCTACTCGCCGCTCAGAGGCGCATCAGGCGAAATCCGAGGGATACACTCCAGCGGGCCACCGTGACCTTACGCGGTATGACGTTCGAGTAGGTGGGGAAATGGCAGACGATCGGACGCGGATCGTGCTCTTTGGCCTGCAGGTGACGATCTTCGGCGGAATTCTGGGTCTCACGGCGACATCGGGCGCAATCGTCCTTGCAGTCGCCGCGCTCGGCCTCGCCATCTCCGGCTACGCATTCTTCTCAGGTGGCAGCAGGCACACGTAGGAGTCCCGGGCGATCTTGCGGACGAGCGACGCAAGCGACGCTCAGTCTTGCGACAGTCTTGGATGCCGGGCGAAGGCACCGATCTATCCGGGCGGACTCCCGGGATCGGCAGGCTGCCACGACCGCCCGCCATCCGTGCTCAGGAACAGGGCTTCCAGCCCGGGATCTCCGTTGCCAGTGAATATCAGTGCCGCGAGGTGGCTGGGGTCGACAACGTCGATCCAATCGATCCACGGGCTTGCCAACCCATCGGCCTGAACTGCGCCCCAACTCGCCCCCGCGTCTGCGGTCGCGATGAGACCGAACGGGTTCACGACTGGCAGGATTCAGTGGTTGGAATCGAGGGTCGCCGGATTCGCACCAGCTTGGCCTGGGCGATCAGTGACCGTCGTCCAGGAGATCCCGCTGTCGGTGGATCGAAATATGCGGGTCTGCGGATTCCCTGCCGGATCAACGGACGCGATCGTCACGAGTCCGGTCCACCGATCGATGAATCGTGGCGGACCGACCAACCATCGATTGCCCCCACCGAGGGCACCGACCAATCCAGGGAGCTGGGGATCTACCCAGGTGCGCCCGCCATCGCGGCTGACTTCGAGGAGGGGGTGTTCAATCGGGCTGGGATCCTGCTGAGCGCCGGCCCATAGCGTTGATTCGTCGCTGGCAGTGAACAGTGGACCCAGCCATGGGCCGGTGCCAGCCACGGTCCACGTGGCCCCGCCGTCGTCCGTGGCCAGGGTCGTACTGACGCCCGAGCTGTGCCGCATCGGTGAAGTCAGGATGAAGCCGTGCTGCGGGTCGACGAAGGCGATCGCCTCGCTCGTGCCCGGATAGCTGCCCACATTGACTCCCTGCCACGATGCTCCGCCGTCCTCGGTCCGATGGACGACCAGATCAAGGACATCGGTGGAGGCACCGGAGAAGTCCGTCGACCCCGGACCTCGGGTGATGGACCACGCGCGCTGCTCATCGAGGACGAAGGAAGCGAGTATTCCGTAGGAGTCCGGGGGAGGCATGGCCGTTCGACGCCAGTCCATTCCGGCATCGACAGAGATCAGGAGAGTCGCGCCATGGATCGCCCACAGGCCCCCGCGGGGGAAGGTGCCAGCAGCAGACAGCGAGAGCGACGCGGCAGCTGGCAGAGCCGAGGCCGTTGCGGCCGGAGTTGCCCGTGATGCCTCGGGTGCTCGTGTTGGCGACGGAGTCGGAGTCGGAGAGCACGCTCCGAAGAGGACGATCGCCGCCCCTACGAGGGCAAGACCTCTGCCGTCGGCCTTCACGGCATCACGATAGGTACGCGCATCCTGGAGCGCAACGGCTCGTGGCATCGGGCGACATTCGCGGACGCCTCGTGATCGCCGGTGCCGCCGGACGCACTCCAAGGCGCTTGTCGACCCGCATATCCTTCGCCGTGTGGCGCAGCCAGATCAGATACCGGGAGGATGGGCCATCGGTACGGGTTTGAGGCGCCCGCTGTTCGCGTATCTCCTGACGGTGATTATCGGCGTTGCGGCGTTCCTCTTGATCCAGCGTCTCCAGCAGGGAGGCGATGTCACGAGCGAGCCAGTCGGGGCAGGCGCGGCCCTGCTGGGCTGGGGACTCGCATGGGTGGTGGGTGCCGGGCTTCTCATGCTCCCGGCGTTCGTGTTGACGATTGAGCTGGTCCATCGTTTCGCGGCAGCGTCCAATGCCACTCGATCTGTCCTCGGCGCGGCGTCGTGGGCTGGGTGGGGCCTGTTCGGGGCGATCGCCTTGGCAATCGCGAGCCGCCTCACCTTGATCCCCGAGTGGTTGATCTGGGACCTCCTGCTCTTCGGGGCGGCGGGTGCTGGGTTCGCGCTTCTCGCCTTCGATGGTCACGAAGCCCGACCCGGAAGAGTCCTGACCTTGCTGGCGTTGGCCGTGACAGCGTTCGTCGTCCTCGGCAGTCTCTGGATGGCGGGGCGGTGGGGCGCTGCGGCCTGAGACTCGTTGCCTCAGCGTGTGGCGTAACGGGTCCAAGCGCGGTGGGCGACACGCTCCGGGCGTCGAGTGTGCCGGCAGCGTCGCTCGCGCGACTCGGCGAGTTCGAAGCCGTCACGACCTCGCCGGCCGGCATCGATTCCGGGTCAGCCCTTGCGCAGGCGCGTCGCCAGGATTTCGGCAGACCCGGCGAGCCGGAAGTGTCGCTCGTCCGATACGTCGGGTCCGGACTCGACCTCGGCCTCTCCAACGGTCAACTCGTCTGGATCTATCATTGGGGAAGCCTGTCCGAGGACTATGGCAAGGGTTTCCCAAGCGTCAGCGGACAACCGAACGAGACGGTCTTCGTTCAGACCGATTACTTCCTCGTCATCGATGCAACCGACGGCACGGTCCTCGGCGGGGTCTCGAAGTAACGGCTCGTCGCCAGGCGTTGACCGCACGAATACGATTTCAGCGTCACGAGGATCTGATTGACGCATGACGGAGGGCTGAAGATGCAGATCATCGAGGCGATCGCCCTGGGCATCGGGTTTGGCGTGATCGCCGTATTCCTCGTCGGAGTTCGCCGTCTGCCCTGGCGATACGCGATCCTGGTCGGGGTCGGCAGTGGCGTGGTCCTCGCAACCCTCAGGTTGGCCGCGCTTGACGCACGGTCCGATCCGGGGCTCCTTGTCCTGATCGGTGCGGTGGGCGGGTCGCTCGCAACACTCGGTGCCGAGCGCGGGGAGCGTGAACGCGTGCGCCGATCCACCGCGATCCTCGCAGATGCCGGCAAAGCGTAGCCTCGATTCGGTCGGCAAGGGAAAGAGTGGCTGACCCGGGCCCGACCTCGGTTCAAAAGCAGGATGCTGAGAACCGTTTCCGACCGTCATTCGTCTAGAGAGGATGATGGTCGTCAATCGACCGGGTTTCGGAGGGCTCGTGCGGCACGTTCCATCGACCGCGGCGCCATCTGAAGCCCATCGACGATTCCTGGTTCTCGCGAGCGAAGAACTTGATCGGCTGTACAGGCTGGCCGGGCTGCTCCTCGGTAGCGGCCCCGAGGCACAGGATGCCGTCGGTGACGCGCTCGAACGCGGCTGGCAGTCAGCCGACTCTCTCCGCAACGGCGGCGACTTTCAGGCGTGGCTCGACCGGATTCTTGTGAACGTCTGTCGCGATCGCCTCCGTCGTCGATCTCACATCCGATTCATCGCCCTCGCCGCCTACCACGACAGGTCTGGACAGGTCGACCCTTATCAAGCCTTGGCGGAACGTGACGCTCTGACGGAGGCCGTCGCTCGACTGCCGCCGGACGAGCGGATGGTCGTCGTGCTCCACTTCTGGCATGACCTTACGCTGGCTGCAACCGCGGAACGTCTCAACTGGCCAGTCGGGACCGTCAAGTCACGCCTGAACCGCGCGCTCGGCCGCATTCGCGAGGGCCTCGTCCAGGGAGAGTTGCGGCTGTGAGCGACGACCTCGAACGTTGGCTGCGCGACGGCGTCCGGCCTACCGAGTTTCCGCCGGCCCCGCCGGGACTGCGCGCGCGCCTGGTCGAACTTGAGCAACGGCCAATCGGAACGCGACGTCGTGGTCCTTGGAAGCACTCGCTGATCCTCGTCCCGGTCACTGCCGTCGCAATCCTTGCTGTCGCCACCTTGATCGGTGGGGGGCAAAAGCCGTCGGTATCGGGCCCGACGTCCGGGTCGAGCGCCCACGATGTCGGCTCGCCGTCGCCCACAATCCCTTCATCGCCCCTGCCGACCGGTGGGATCGGCGAGTCCCGGGCGATCGAACTCGCGAGCGTGAATTCCATCGGCTGGACGCTGATTGCGGCTTCAGCTGGACGGTACGGCGATCTCAAGCCCCCGGGCTCCGGGCCGGGCGATGACATCCCACCAGATCGGTTCGTCTGGGCCGTCAAGTTCGCAAGCGAGGCCACGATCTGCAATCCCCTTGGGGTTTGCATGTCCCCGCGTCCCGGCACCGTAACCGTCTATCTCGACTATTTCACGGGCACGTTCCTCAGCTCGGCAGGTTTCTCGGCAGCGGGGCCAACGCCTTCCGCGCCGTCGCCGCCAGTCACGTTCTCATTCGATGTCGAGAATCGGTCGCACGTTCCGGTGATCGTGTCCGTCGCGAGTGATACTGGGGCGGTCCTTCCTGGATTCGAACCCGGACAGCGGGGCACGATTTCGATACCGCTCCTCAACCCGCGGAACGGCGTCAGCATCGAGGTGGAGGGCGGGGAGTGCCGACTTCTCGCCAGCGGTAACTTCCCGACGCCCGAGCCATTCACTCTCCTCGTCGAGGACGGGCCCGAATCCGGGACGGTCACGATCTCGACGATCGCCGACGCCTCGTCGACGCCCATCCCGCTGCCGTCCAACTCGCTCGTCGGCTGCGGCGGCTAGGGGGAGGTCGATCATCGTGCGGGTAGTCCTGGCGCTGGTCCTGCTCGTCGTGAGCGCATGCTCAACAGTCGCGCCGACACCGGCCCCGACAGCGGCTGCGACCTCGGCCCCGACCGCGACCACCGGCCCTTCGGCGGCGCCCACGGCGTCAGCCAGGCCGTCGCCATCGGTCGAACCATGGCGCGTTGACGTGGTGAACGGACCGCGACGGGTCATCGTCTCGGTATCGCCCGGCGGCCTCCATTTCGTCGAGCCGAATACGACGGTCACGCTCTTCGAGGCGCCGCAGGCTCAGGCCGGCGGAATCGAGTTGATCGAGGTCACCGACAGCGGATGCGTCCTCCTCGACAAGACGACGTTCCCCGCCGAGAGCTTCACGATCAGGTTGATCGGAGGCTCGAAGGGTCCGTACACGATCACCCTTGAGTCCGGCACCACCCTGAGCGGACCACCGACGGCCGAGCGTACGACTTCGTGCATGGGGTAGGAGGCAGGTAGGCTTTCAGCGTGAAATCTCAGAGGATGGTCGGCCTCCTGGTGATGTGCCTTGTGGTCGCCGCGGGTTGCGCTGCCGTCGGCGACCCCAGCGCGACCCCTCCATCGCAGCCAGCGACGATACCGATCTGGACGTTGGCCAGTCTGGCTCCGACCGATACCTGCATGCAGGCCCGTGGCGGCGGGATCCTCGTCGCCGACCCACGCTCCGGCCTCGGCTTCTCCAGAGGTGAGCGACTGATCCACGTGTACTGGCCCCATGGCTATGCCGCTCGGCTGGAGGCCGATCGACTGGCGCTCGTGGATCCGGAGGGGAAGGTCGTCGCTCGCGTCGGCGACACGATCGGGACAGCCGGCGGCTACGGCGCGGACGGCGAGTGGATCGTTTGCCCCTTGGCGATTGAGGTCCTAAGTACGCAGCCGCCCTGAGTGACCACCGGCAGCATTGACCGGAGTCGCCGAGTGGATGGAATAGGACAATGGGACCCGTGAAGGCGCAGCGTCCGCTCGATCTCAGCCGGGAGCAGGTCCTCTCGTACCGCCGAGATGTCGGCGCCCTGAACGAGCGGCTGCCACCCGGCCCGGAATCCCTTCGGCGTGCAGCGTGGGCCGGCCTCCAAGACAGCATGCCTCGCGCGGCGCTCCTGTCGATCCATGCGCGGGTTGAGGGCACCGGACCTTCCACCTGGGAGGATCCGTCGCTCGTCCAGCTCTGGGGTCCGCGGTTCAGCGCATATGTCGTGGCGGCCGACGATCTCGCGGTCTTCTCGCTTGGCCGGTTGCCGGACGTCGGGAAGAATCGGCAATTGGCGGAGCAGACCGCTGCTCGACTACAAGCCCACCTCGCGGGCCGATTGATGACCTACGGCGAGGCGGGCCGCGGGTTGGGCGTGCAGCCCAACTCGCTCCGATACGCGGCACCGACCGGGACCGTCCTGATCCGCTGGGACGGGGCCCGACAGCCGACCATCTGGACCGTGCCGCCGCCCGACATCGACCCGGCGGAGGCGCGTCTCGAGCTCGCGCGCCGGCACCTGCACATCTTCGGGCCAACCACGGCCGCTGCGTTCGCTCAATGGGCAGGGATTCGGCCGCCGGTCGGCCACGCCGCGTACGAGGCGCTGAGAGGATCCCTCATGGCGGTTCGAACGCCGATTGGCGAAGCATGGATCCTGGCTTCGGACGAGGCGGCGCTCCGCACTCAGCTACGGGTTGTTCCGGGGGCGCGCCTGCTCCCGAGCGGGGATGCGTACTTCCTCCTCCAGGGATCGGACCGCGAGCTCCTGGTGCCCGAGCCCGAGCGTCGTGGCCTGCTGTGGACATCGCGCGTCTGGCCGGGTGCCGTCCTACTGGACGGCGAGCTCGTCGGGACCTGGCGACGCGCCGACAGGGACTTCAAGATTCAGCCCTGGCAACGTCTTTCGAGCCTCGAGCGACGTCATCCGTGCCGAGGCGGAATCGCTGCCACTCCTCGCCGCCTCGAAGGCGATCCGGGTCGAGTGGGTGGAGTGAGCTGAGGAGTCACGCGGGCTCGATGGCGAGGCGTTCGATCGCGGCGCGGGTCATTGGCATCCGTCGGCCCTGGGGATAGGCTTCGCCCCATGCGACGCGTCAGTCTTGCGCTCGTGGGCATCCTCCTGGCTGGCTGTTCGATCGCGCCGGCGCCCACCGCGAGCCCCGGCGCGACGATCGATTGCGGCCCACTCACCGACACGTCCGACTGCACGAGCGCCATCGCTGCGGCAACGACCATTCTGTCGCCGGATCTCGCGCACCCAACCACCATCGTGGTTCGATACGCCGTGCCGGCTGACGCATGCGCGCACTGGTTTCATCCGTGTGGTTCTTCAGACATCGTCATCGCGTTTCACAGTGGTGGAACACAGGAGGACGTTCCGATGATTCGGACGACCGACAACTGGATCCCGATGGCGCTCATGCGCTAGGTGCTGCATCCGGTGTGACGATCGACTGACCGCCCGAATCAGCCGTGCGAGAAGGCCAGCACGAATTCGCCGGTCATGAAATCGATGAGCACGGTCTTGCTGGTGGCCGCGAGCGGACAGGGATGCGGGGACGAACCCGGGATCGGTGCCGGGCCGCACGAAAAGGGGAAGGAGCCAGCGAGGACCACGGCCCAGACCTCGGTGCTCCCGGGAACAACCTGCTGGCCGGTTTCGAAGTCGGAGATCGGTCCAGTTGTCGCCTCGATAACACCGGTCGTGCCAGGAATCGCTCGTTCCGCCGCGGCGATCGCATCGGCGCGGGAGATCCCTGCCGGCTTCGTCCCCATGATGAGTGCGAGCAACACCGTGCCGACGAGGATCGACGCCAGCAGGAGTCGCACACGTGGTGCCATCAGGCTCGCCCTCGCTTCAGGTTGAAGCGGTCGGCTCCCCGTTGGGGGCCGCGTCCCTACGACCGAGCAGACCGAGGGCGACGGCCGTAGCCAGGATGATCGTCGGCAACATCGTGACGACCGTTCCGATCCCATTCCATAGATCCAGGTTGGCTTCGATCAGCGCGAGCCCGAAGGTCGCGTTCGACACGAGCGCAAGGCCTGCGCCAACCGCGATGGCGATCGACCATAGGCCCGCGGCGAGGACCGCCCCGGAGCCGTTCGATGACATCGTGCGAATGAAGGTCCAGGCGAGTGCGATCCACGCCAGGCGGATGGCGACATGCGCCGCGAACCCGATCACCAAAAACCAGATGAAGCTGGGGTCGGCCGTACCGTCCGTCGCGACTCTGACGGTCGATCCAAGGCCCGAGACCATTGTCCCGGCGATCGCCGCGACGGCAACCACGGCGACGACCGTGATGGGCCGACTCGCCAGCACGTCGCGCTGCGCCAGCCCGCGCGCGAGGGCCAGCCAACCAATGGCCGAGACGATCGAACCGAAGGCGTAGATCAGCGCCGTCACGATGTTCGCGACGAGGCCCGCGTCGGCGGCACCGAATTCACTGCCGAGGACGGCGTTGACGAGCTTGGACACGATTGCGCCGATGGCGATCAGGACCAGCCCGCCGTAGGCAGTGGGCGCCAGCGTCGGCACTCTCGGGTTTCGGATCAGCGCGATGCCCGGCAGCGCGATGAGAAGACCGGTACGGGCTCCGACGATGACGATATCCCGGACATCGATCGCCAGGCCAAGACCCAGCGCACTTCTGACATCTGCGAACACGGCGACAACGGCCGCCCCGAAGAACAGCCACGCCGCGCGCGGGACCGCGCCGATCCATCGTCCAACCGGGGCCGGCAGACGCATGGGATCCACGACTCCGAGACTGTTCATCCTCAACCCCTGCGCGACGAAGGAGCCATACGATGTGCTCGGCCACGCCCGCCGTCAAGAGAAAGTTACGTGCCGGCCCGGCCCTTGCCGGCCCGGCCCTGGCCGCCGGCCCGGTCATCGCCAGCCGGTCGGCGCCGATCTTTCCCAGATACGACGCCCGTTCGTGGTAGGTGCGGCCGCGTCATGATTCAAGCCGTGCTCAGGGCCGCGACCGGCCGTTTGGTGCCAGGTTCGTGCTCAGATTGAGGGCAGTGGCGCCGCTCGAGACGGGCTCAAGGCTCTTGTCGGCACCTAGTACGAACCCGGGTCGTATTTGGGGGCGAATCCCGCCACGAGGGCCATTAGCACGACTCCCCGTCGTATCTGGGGACTGCGCGGCCGGGCGGGTTCACGCACCGGATGCGGCCGGACGGTCGGCGCGCCGGATGCGGCCGGGCGGGTTCACGCACCGTGACTGCCCCCGCGCCCGGCTGGCCAAGCACCTAGGGTGGCCCCGCGGCCGGGTGGCCGCTGGCGGGCATTCGAACGGACTGGTGATACGCTCTCGGTCTAGTAACGGAGCGCCCCAAGCACCATGACCGACGCCGTCGATACCCAACCCGGGTCCGCCGGATCTGTGGCGGACGCCGCCGCGAACCAGGCGAATACCGCCGAATCCCTCGCGCCGTCCGCCGCCACGACGCCCACGCCCGCCGCCGCGCCCACGACGCTTGCCGCCAAGCCCGCGCCAGCCGCGGCCGCCTCAACCCCCCCGCCCGCGTTCGATGCGGAGCGCCGAGCCACCGAACTCGCCATTCTCGATGCCCTCCGCGCCGTAGTGGATCCCGAGATCGGCATGAACGTCGTGGAACTGGCGCTGATCAAGCAGGTGATCCTGGGCACGGAAGAGACCGAGATCAAGATGATCCTGACCACGCCGTTCTGCCCGTACGCCGGGTCGATGATCGCGCAGGTCAAGGAGCAGGCCGAATCCGTCGTCGACCATCCCGTGAAGGTGACCCTGCTGGCCGAGCGGTGGGATCCGAAAGACGCGGGCCTGATGTGGTGAGCCGACGCTGACGTGGTGAACCGGCGTTCTCCGATCGATTCCATCGTCGCGACCACCAAGGGCGACGACGGGACGACGGGACTTCTCTTCGGCGGCGATCGAATTTCCAAGGACGATCCGCGCACCGAGGCCTACGGCACCATCGACGAGGCCGTTGCCGCGCTCGGGCTCGCGCGCGCCAACCTCGGCGTCAAGCGGCGCGTCGGCACCCTCGGGCCCACGCTCGGTGGCCTCGGCGACCTGATTCTGCGATTCCAGCGCGAGCTGTTCGTGGTCGGGGCGGAGCTCGCCACGAACCCAGGCGCCTGGGATCGTCTGGAGGACGGTCGAACGCGCGTGTCCGAGGCCATGCTCCGGGATGTGGAGCGGATCCTGGTCGAAGCAGAAGCGTCGATCACGATGCCGACCGAGTTCGTTGTCCCCGGCGAAACCCCCACGAGCGCCGCCCTCGAGCTCGCCCGCACGATCTTGCGCCGGGCCGAGCGCCGTGCCGTGGGCCTGCGTCGCGAGGGTCTTGTGCCGGGTGCGTATCTTGTCCCGTATCTGAACCGCCTTGCCGATCTCACCTGGGTGCTCGCACGGGCGGCAGAACAGGCGGAATCCCGGACGGCCACGCCGGCCAGAAACCCAGCCGCCCAAGCCAAGCCGCCGACGCCGGCCCGGATCGGCGGCGCCGCCCGCAAACCAACTTCGTCACGACCAACCGCCAGGAACCACAAGTCAGGAGGCGCCACATGAACTTTCCGACGTCATCCACCGCACCGAGCGCACCCACCGCCACCCGACCCGACCCGGCGATGGCTGCGGCCCTGCTCAGCCACGCATTCCTGTGGATGTTCTCCGGCCTCCTCGTGACGGCCGGCGTCGCGTTCGTCGTCCAGTCGAACACGCAGGTCATGAAGACGGCAACGGAGTTCATGCTCCCGATCTTCATCGGCCAGTTGGCGATGGTCTGGGCCATCGGCCTGGGCATCCGGCGGATGAGCGCAACCGTGGCGCTCGGCCTGTTCTTCATCTACGCGGCAACGCTCGGCTTCACCGTCGCGGTCATCGTCTCGTTCTATACCGGCCAATCGGTCCTGACGGCATTCCTGTCCGCCTCGGCGATGTTCGGTGCGGCCGGCCTGTACGGCGTCGTCACCAAGCGATCCCTGGTAGGCCTCGGCGGAATGCTCACCATCGGGATCATCGGGCTGATCGTCGCGTCATTGATCAACGTGTTCTTCGCCAGCGGAACCCTGAGCTGGATCATCTCGGTCATCGGGGTCGTGATCTTCACCGCCCTGACCGCGTATGACACCCAACGGATCAGTTCGGGCGCGCTCGTCGTCCAGACCGGGTCAGTCGAGAAGGCCGCGGTCATGGGCGCCCTGTCGCTCTACCTCGACTTCATCAACCTGTTCTTGTTCCTGCTCCGGCTCTTCGGCAACCGCCGCTGAGCGACCGCGACCGAGGGCTCCGGAACGACGACGCTTTCGGTGCGACCGCCGCCTACGCGGGCGGCCTGAGTTCCGCGATTGACGGCAGGACGACATCCGCGAGATCAGTCAGCGCGGCACGATCACCCGCGCCGGTCAGGACCCCAACGACCAGGCCAACACCCGCGCTCCGGCCCATCCGCAGGTCCGCCGGCGCGTCGCCGATGACGGCGGTGCGCGCTTCGGGGACGCCGAGCGTCCGACAGATCCAGTGGACGGCTTCGGGACTCGGCTTGACCGGGAGGTCGTCGTCGGCACAGGTCACGGCCTCGACCAGGTCGGCCACGCCGAAATGGGCAAGCGTCCGCTCGGTCGGGTCGCGGTCATCGCTCGTCGCCACGGCGATCCGCGTACCCGCAGCCCGAAGGGCCAGGAACAGGGCCCGAAGGTCGGTGATCGGTCGCGCGAGCTTCACTGGATCCGGACTGTGCCAGGCGGCGTCGACGATCCGGGCCACGGTGCCCGGCGGGATCCCATGCTCCCTCAGGGCGGTCGAAAGCGCCGAGCGCAGGCGGACCATCGGCGTCGCCGCCAGGGCTCCGTGCGGATAGACCCGACCGGTCTCCGGATCAACGCCCATCAGTGGGTAGACGACCTCATCGAGGTTCTCGCCGTACTCGGCCTCGAGGCCGCTGGCCAGCGCCCGGACCCAGTCGCTCCATATGAGGTGGAATTCGATCAGGGTCCCGTCCTTGTCGAAGATCGCCAGGTCGATGTCCGCCAGCACATTCACCTGTCGCGCCAGGCGTGGTTGGCGACGCGATGGCTCCGGTTCAGGCCTCGGCGCCGTTCGCGACCGGCGTGCTCGCCGTCGGACCGGCGAACGCTCCGGTTCAGGCCTCGGCGCCGTTCGCGACGCCACTCGCGACGGCGCCGTCTCGCGTCGGAGCCATGACGAGCGGCCCTTCGGCCGGGAACGAGATCGTGATCGACGACCCCACCGCCGGAAGCTTGAGGGTCGGCTCGTTGAACACATCCAGGGTGACGACCACGCCGTCGCCGAGCCGGATGCGCATCCGGACGATGGCACCAAGGAAATCGACATCGGCGACCGTTCCGGCCAGGCGATTCGAACCCTCCACGCCAGCGCCCATGGACACCATCTCGGGCCGCAGGGCCAAAGACATGGTGGATCCCGCCGCCGCCTCGATCTTCGCCGAGACCCGGATCTCCTGGCCGCCCACCGTGAGTCGCCCGGCCCCGGCATCGACGACCATGGCCGGGAGGACGTTAAGCTGGCCCACGAACGAGGCCACGAACCGGGTCGTCGGGAAGTTGTAGATCTCGAATGGGGTCCCGATCTGCTCGACCCGGCCCTGGCTCATGACCACGACGCGATCCGACAGGGACAGCGCCTCTTCCTGATCGTGGGTCACGTAGACGGTGGTGATCCCGAGCTGGCGCTGGATCGACCGGATCTCCTGGCGAAGCGAGACCCGGATCTTGGCATCGAGTGCTGACAGCGGCTCGTCCAGGAGGAGCACCTCGGGCTCGAAGGCCAGGGCCCGCGCGAGCGCGACGCGCTGCTGCTGACCGCCCGACAGCTGGTACGGGAACGAACTCGCCTTGTCGGGCAGGTTGATGAGCTCGAGCAACTCCGAAACGCGCTTCTGGATCTGATCGGCTGGGCGCTTCCGCACGCGCAGGCCGAATCCGACGTTCTGGGCAACGGTCATGTTCGGGAAGAGCGCATAGGACTGGAAGACCATGCCCACGTTGCGCTTGTTCGGTGGCCGGTAGGTGATGTCGCCGCCATCGAGGACGATGGTGCCGGCCGTCGGCGTCTCGAAGCCCGCGATCATCCGCAGCGTCGTCGTCTTCCCACAGCCGGAGGGCCCGAGGAAGCTGACGAATTCACCCTTCGTCGCCGACAGGTTGAAGTCCTCCACCGCGACGGTGGTGCCGAATCGCTTCTGGATGCCGGTGAGGGTGAGGAACGTCATGGGTGTGCGTGCTCCTAGCGTGCGCCGGCGATCTGGACACGCCCGGACGTGCCGCGCGAGATCAGGATGAGGACGCCCATGGCCGCCCAGGTCAGCATGAAGCTGATGACCGAGACGGCCGCGGCGGAGAAGGCCTTGAAGACACCCAGCTGGGACAGGTACGGCGCGAATGCCCAGGGGGCGAGGTAGCTGGCGATGGTGAACTCGCCGACGACGATCGCCAACGTCAGGAACGCGCCGCTCAGGATCGCCACGCGCAGGTTCGGGAAGATGATCCGAAGGAGAATCCGCGGCCAGGAGGCGCCCATGCTCTGGGCCGCCTCGGTCAGCGACCTGACGTCAATCGAGGCCAGGCCAGCGTCCACCGAGCGGTACATGTACGGAAACGACAGGACCACGTACGCGCCGATCAACAGGATGTCGCTGCCGAATGGCGCGCTGGTGATGGCCAGTGGCGGGCGGCTGTAGCTCCGGATAAGCCCGAAGACCAGGATGACCGGCGGGATCACGAACGGCAGCAGCGTGAAGAACTCGATGATCGGGCGGAGGCGCGGCAGCTTCAGTCGAACCCAGTACGCCGTCGGAACGATGATCGTCAGGCTGATCAGGATCGTGATCAGGGCGATGACAAACGAGTAGGCGAGGCTCGTGATGAACTTCGGATCGTTGAAGACGTACCGGTAAGCCTCGCCGGTCGGGTTCTGGCGGAACGAGAACTCGAGCGTCGCGATCAGCGGGAAGATCATGTAGAACGCGCCGATCAGGAAGACGGCCCACGCCCACGGCGCACCGAATCGGCTCATGACCGCAGCCACCGTTCACTGCGTCGCTGGAGGATGCTGTAGATCGTGATGGTGATGGCCATGATGAAGACCATGCCCATCGCCAGCGCGTATCCCAGGTTCGGGTTGAACAGGACGTCGCCGCTGATCTGGGAGCCGATCACGATCGGCACGAGCGGGATGGTGCCGCTGGTCAGCTGGTAGGCCGTCGCCTGGGCGCCGAATGCGTTGCCGAACAACAGGATCATCGACCCCAGCAGCGACGGCATCAGGATCGGCAGGCCGACGTAGCGCCAGTACTGGAACGCCGTTGCGCCCATGTTCTCGGAGGCCTCTCGCCACTCGCGCTTCAGGCCGTCGATGGCCGGCGCGATGATCAGGACCATCAACGGGAACTGGAAGTAGACGTAGACGAGGATGAGTCCCAGGCGGCTGTAGAGAGAGAACTTCCCGCCGAAGAATGCGACTTGGTAGAGCTTCAGGTCGAACGTGCTGTCGAGAAAGCGGGTGATGAGCCCGAGCTGGCCGAGGGTGAACACGAACGCGAGCGCCAGCGGGACACCGGCGAAGTTCGAGGCAACCCCGGAGAAGGTCAGGACCGCCGAACGGATGGCCTTGGGCAGTCGACCAAGGATCACGGCCAGGGCGAGCAGGAAGCCGAAGACACCGCCGATGACGGCCGTGGTGAGGCTCAGTTCGATGCTGTTCCGATAGGCGGTCGCCGTGTATCGATCACCGAGATCGATGTAGTTCTGGACGGTCAACTCACCCTGCGCGTTCTGGAAACTGCCGATGACCAGGAACAGGATCGGCAGAAGCATGAACAGCACGCAGAAGATGAGGAATGGCAGGACGCCGAGCCAGGCGAGCTGCGGGCGACGCACAGCGGGGCGGGCCCACGGCCCGCCCCCCCGCGCACGAAAAGATGTGGCACACACCCGCCCC
>JANMPD010000084.1:0-17494 GCA_031369685.1 Chloroflexota bacterium
TTCGATCGCTCGATGGACCTTGGTCTCGAAGTCGCCGATCCCGATCTTGGGAGACAGCCGCACTTCCTTGAATGTGACCGACCGCTGCCGGCGCTTCGCTTCCTTTTCCTTCTTGGTCAGATCGTACTTGTACTGACCGAAGTCAAGGAACTTGGTGACCGGCGGTGCCGCCATCGGTGCAACCTCGACGAGGTCGAGGCCGCGATCCTGCGCCATCTCGAGAGCCTTGGGTGTCGGCATGACTCCCAGTTGATTGCCCTCTTCGTCGATGACCCTTACCTGTGGGATTCGGATCATCTGGTTCACGCGCAGATCTCGGCTGATGGTGACCCCTCCGGGATTCGATGATTGGACTCGACGGACACGGCAGCGCTCAGGCCTCCGGCCGCCGCGGGACTATACCACGGGCCTCCGGGGGGCGGCAACGAACGGCCGGCCCCGCCGGACTGTCCGCGCTCCGTGACGCGAGGTCAATTCGGGAGTCGGGCAGCTGCCTCCGTCGCGAGTCGAGCGGCCAGATCCTCCCAACCCTCGGCGGGCAAGTGCTCCCCGGCCCGCGTCCGTGGCGAGGCCGTCCTGGCTTCGATCTCGCGATCCCCCAGGACCATCATGTAGGGCACCTTCTGTTCCTGCGCGATCCTGATCTTGTTCTGCATCCGCCCGTCGGACCCATCGACGTCCACCCGCAAGCCACGTGCCCGCATGACAGCTGCGAGCTCACGTGCCGCTTCGATGTGGCGATCCGCGATCGGGATGACAACGGCCTGGACCGGGGCCACCCAGAGCGGGAAGGCGCCCGCGAAATGCTCGACCAGGATCCCGATGAACCGCTCGAGCGAGCCGTAGATCGCGCGGTGGATGGCGATCGGCCGCTGTTCCTTGCCTTCCTCGTCGATGTAGGTCAGGTCGAACCGCTCGGGCAGCATGACCAGGTCGACCTGGATCGTGGCCATCTGCCACTCGCGACCGAGGGCGTCGTCGATGTAGATGTCGATCTTCGGGGCGTAGAACGTCCCGTCCTTCGGCTTGACCACGTAGTTCGCCCCGGCGTTGTCGAGGGCTCCCTTTATGAGGGCCTCGGCACGCCCCCAGAGGGCCGGGTCGCCGAGTGCCTTGTCCGGCTTGGTGGCGAAGGCGAAGCGAGGCTCCAGCCCGAACCACGAGTAGGCCTCACGGACCTCGCCGAGGAGTGCCTCGATCTCCGCGGCAAGCTGATCCGGCCGGACGTAGATGTGGGCGTCGTCCTGGATGAACTGACGGACGCGGGTCAGGCCGGACAGGGTTCCCGATCGCTCGTTCCGGTGGAGCCGGCCGTATTCGTTGTACCGGAGCGGCAGGTCCCGGTACGACCGGAGCTTCGTCCGATAGACGATCGTGCTCTCGGGGCAGTTCATCGGCTTCAGGCTGAATTCCTGGCCTTCGGTCTCGAGACGGAACATGTTGTCGCCGTACAGGTCCCAGTGCCCAGACTGCTGCCAGAGCTTCTTGTGGACGAGGATCGGCGTCGAGATCTCCTCGTAGCCGCGCCGCTCCTGGAGCTCGCGCATCGCCGACTCGAGGGTTCGCCAGATCCGCTGGCCCTTGGGATGCCAGAACGCCGAGCCGGGACTGACATCATGGAAGCTGAACAGGTCCAGTTGCACGCCCAGGCGACGGTGATCACGTTTCTTCGCCTCTGCCCGGCGCCAGAGGTACTGATCGAGGTCTTCCTGAGTTGCCCAGACCGTACCGTATACGCGCTGGAGCATCGGGCGTTTCTCGTCGCCGCGCCAATATGCCCCCGCCACGGACAGGAGCTTGAACGGCCCTATGTGACCGGTGCTCGCGACGTGCGGTCCCTTGCACAGGTCGCTGAAGGGACCATGCTCGAAGAACGAGGTCACGGGGGGCGGCTCCCCGGCCGCGGCGGCCTTCGAGGCCAGGTCGTCGAGGATCTCGACCTTGTAGGTCTGCCCCTGGCCTTCGGCCACGACACGGGCGTCGGCGAGGGCGATTTCCTTGCGGACGAACGCGTGGTCGGCGGCGATGCTCTCGCGCATGCGCCCTTCGATGCTCTCGAGGTCATCGGGCGTCAGCGGCCGCGCGAGATCGAAGTCGTAGTAGAAGCCGTCCGCGATGGCCGGGCCGATTCCGAGCCTGGTCCCGGGGAACAGGTCCAGGACCGCCTCCGCCAGGACGTGGGCCGTCGAATGGCGCATCGCGCCGATCTCGTCGTGTCCGCCGGCATCGAGCAGCTCATCGGCCGAGCCACGATCCGGCGCGTCGAGGACCTCTTCGTCCGGGGCTGAAACGTCCGCCATGGTGCTGCCTCCTGGAAACACAAAACCTCCCGTCCGACAGGACGAGAGGTTGGTCCCTCCCGCGGTTCCACCCGCCTTTGTGCCACGTCATCGAGATGCCGCGATCACACGCTCGTGCCGCGCTAACGGGCGGACCCGGACCGGTTCACCGGCCGCTCACGGGTGGTGCACTCACGGCATTCGACACCGGGCTTGCAGCCCTGGCCCAGCTCTCTGGAATCGAACGCCGTGCGGCGTGTCCCGATCTCTGCGTTGCTCTGGATCGCCAGCGGGCGACATGTGGTGGGCGGTACTGGACTCGAACCAGTGGCCTCATGCATGTCAAGCATGTGCTCTAACCAACTGAGCTAACCGCCCGAGATTCCGACCCGGAGACCATGCTGTCGCCGAGCGCGCCGCATTCTACCGTACCCATCGCCCTCGGGATTTCAACCCGATGGCCGCGCGCCACCTCCACCGCAACCTGCCTTCGCAGATGCGACCCTGCTCGCGACTTCGCGCCCCATCGGCTCGGGGCCCATCATTGCGGGGATGGACGACGCAGCCGGGTACCAGCTCATTGATTGCGGTCATGGGCGTCGGCTTGAAGCCTTCGGGCAACTCATCGTTGATCGCCCCGCCCCGATGGCGGATGGATCACGACACGGTTCCGCGCGCTGGGGGGCGGCGATCTCCTATCGAGCCGGGCGCGGCTGGGCCGATGCTGAAGGTACGCGGCCCGAGCACGCTTCATCCCCTGTCGCCATCGCCGGCGTGACCCTCGAAGCCCAATTGGGATCAGGCGGTCAGGTCGGGCTGTATCCCGAGCACGCGGCGTATGCGGACTCGCTCCGCCGATCCGTCAGCGCCCGCCTCGCCGGCGGCGACGCGGCACCAGCCGACCTGTTGAACCTGTTCGCGCACACGGGTCTGTTGACGCTGGTCGCGGCGCAGGCAGGCGCCCGGGTGACCCATGTCGATGCCTCGCGACCCGCCGTCCAGGCTGCCCGGCGCAATGCCGAACGCTCGGCCCTCAGCGACCGTCCCATCCGCTGGATCGTCGATGACGCGATGGGGTTCGTCCTGCGCGAAGTCCGCCGCGGCCGCCGCTATGACGGGTTCATCATCGATCCCCCGTCCTACGGCCACGGCGCGCGCGGCAACGACGATCGTGGATGGCTGATGGATCGCGACCTCGTGCCCTTGCTCGCGGCCTGTCAGGACCTTGCGAACGAGGATGCATTCTGGATCGTGTCCGCCCACACCCCCGGCTGGGATGGCCGGCGAATCGCGATGACGCTCGAGGATGCGACCCACGTGAGGACACCGGCCGATCAGATCGACCTCGAGATCCAGGCTCAATCCGGGGCAGTCCTTGCCCTCGGTTCGGCTGTGATCCTCGACCCACTCCGGCCCGACCCGCGATGATGGATCACGTGATGGTCATCGACAGCCCCCGCAACCCGCGCGTCCAATCCGCGTTGGCGCTGCGCGAGCGCGAGACCCGATTGGCACTGGGGCTGACGCTCGTCGACGGCGCCCGTGAGGCCCTTCGAGCCATGAGCGCCGGCGTCGTGGTGGAGAGCGCATTCGTCTGTCGATCATTGGTCCGGACCGAGGAGGCCACGCTGGCCGTCCGAACCCTCGAACTCGCCTCGGCGCCGATCATCGAAGTCAGCGAGCGCGTCCACGATCGACTGGCCTTCGGGAATCGGCAGGATGGACTCGTCCTCGTCGTTCAAACGACCATCTGCACGCTCGACACGCTGAAGCCGGGCCCGGATCCGCTGATCCTGGTCACCGAGGATGTCGAGAAGCCGGGCAACCTCGGGTCCATCCTGCGGACCGCGGACGGCGCCGGCTGCGCCGCGGTGATCGCCATCGGAGGTACGGACCTGTTCAATCCGAACGTCGTCCGGGCGAGCGTCGGGACGGTGTTCTCCGTGCCGGTGGCGGGGGCCACGCCCTCGGACACGATCGCCTGGCTCTTTGCCCATGCCATCCGACCGATCGCGGCGCTCGTCGACGCCGCGGCGACGTACACGGACGCGGATCTCAGGGGCGCGGTGGCCCTGGTGCTCGGGAGCGAAGCGGACGGGCTTTCGGCAGCCTGGCGCGGCGCCGGCATCGAACATGTCAGGATCCCCATGGCGGGAACCACGGATAGCCTCAACGTATCGGTTGCGGCTGCCGTCCTCGCCTTCGAATCGCGCCGGCAGCGAAATTTGGCTCACGCACGCTGAACGGAGCGACCCATGGATGAACGACCCACCGATTTCGTGATCATCGGGGCCGGCCCGGCCGGCGAGGCGGCAGCGAACATGGCGTTGACGCGAGGCGCCACCGTCTCGATCGTCGATCGACGCTGGTTCGGCGGCAGTTGCCCACACATCGGATGCGTGCCCTCCAAGGCACTCCTCCACGCCGCGGCCGAACACGAGGCCAACGCCGACCGCTATCCGTGGGCACGGGCTTCCGAGCGGCGCGACTACATGGTGAATCGCCCGGCTGCGGCCCCCGAACCCGATGACACGTCCCATGTGCGCTCCCTCCAGGATGCCGGTGCCACGATCTGGCGCGGAACCGGTCGGATCGCCGCGCGCGGGGTCGTCGAGGTGACCCATGACGGATCGACGCATCGCTTGTCCGCGGCGAACATCGTCGTGGCCACCGGATCCGAATCGCGTCGTCCGTCGATCCCCGGACTCGAAGCCATCGGAGTGTGGACCAACGAACAGGCCACGCTGGCCCGTGAATTGCCGCGGTCGTTGGTCGTCCTTGGCGGTGGTCCGACGGGTTGCGAGCTCGCCCAGGTCTATGCGCGGTTCGGCGTCCCCACCACCATCGTCCAGTCCGGCCCCCGGCTCGCGCCGACCGACCACCCTCGCAACTCCGAGGTCATCCTCGCGGCGCTCGTACGCGACGGCGTGGATGTGCGCCTGAACGTTCGGGCGACGGCGGCGCATGCCGGCGGCGGGACCGATGGGGCACACCGGATCGATCTGTCGGACGGGACCCATGCCGATGGGCACGCCGTGCTCCTCGCGGTTGGTCGCGTGACGGATCTTTCGGACATGGGCCTCGAGGCGTACGGGATCGACGCCAGCGGGCGGACCCCATTTGCCCGCGATGGCCGGCTTCGCCTCGCGACCGGGCTGTGGCTGATCGGCGATCCAGCCGGACCTGAGCTCCACACCCACCAGGCGCACTACCAGGGCGAACTTGCGGTCCGCATGGCGCTCGGCGATCCCATCCGGCCCGACTATCGAGCGCTCCCACGAGCCACCTACATGGATCCCGAAGCCGCTTCGGTCGGCGTGACCCTGGACGAGGCCCTCGAACGGGGTCTCGACGCCATAGAATTCGTGGCCGACTTCCCCCGGACGGCGAAGGGCTACTCGATCGAAGCCCAGCTTGGACACGTCACGATCGTCGTCGATCGGGTCACGCGAACGCTGGTCGGGGCGGCGATGGCCTGCCCGGATGCCTCGGCCGCGATCCACGAGTGCGTCCTCGCGATCCGGGCCGGGATCGATCTCGATGTCCTCGCCGACACCATCCACGCGTTCCCGTCGACGTCGCGGATCCTCAATGGCCTGTTCAACGAGGCGGCCAGGGCGATTCCGGCCGGCGCCTAGAGCTCGAGGACGACGTCGCCGTCCATGACCACGACGCGTGGACGAACGGTGGCGAACGACGATCCCGGCTGGTCCGGTTCTCGTGGCGCAGCGGGCAGGACGATGAGATCGGCCCGCGATCCCGGGGTCAGGCGCCCGCGATCGACCTCGCGGGTGGTCTCCGCCGGCCCGAGGGAGGCCGCGCGAAGGGCGGCTTCGAGGTCGAGCGCCTCGTGCGGTCCGAATGGCTCGGCGTCCGCGCCCCAGGATGGGTCGCGGCGGAGGACGGCCATCGCGATGCCCGGCCACGGATCCACCGGTTCGACCGGCGCATCGGTCCCGAAGGCGAGCGTGGCCCCATGGTCGGCGAGCGTTCGCCACGCGTATCCCCAGGTCTCGGCCCTGGATCCCCAGTCGCTGCGCGCCGAATCCGCATCCTCGCGCAGATGAATGGGTTGAACCGAGGCCGCGATCCCGTGACTGCCGAACCGGCGCCGATCCGCCGGGTGAACGAGCTGAACGTGCTCCAGGCGCGGCATCAACGACACCGCCGCGGCGGATGGCTCGAGGGCGTCGAGCGCGGCACGGACCGCGGCATCGCCGATCGCATGAATCTGGCTGGCGATCCCGGCCTCCGCGGCCCGAGCGACGAGGCGGGCGAGTTCCTCGGGTCCCTGCCGGAACACGCCCACGTCGGTCGCTCCCTCACGGGGCTCCAGGAGGGCGGCCGTGCGTGACCCGAGCGTTCCGTCGGCAAAGAGCTTCAGCCAGCCGACGCGTGCCCGCCCGTCCGGATCCTCGCCGATCAATTCGCCGCTGCGGATCCCGCGCTCGATCGCGCGTTCCAGGCTCTCGGGCCGAAGGCTCGCATGGACACGCACGGGTAGATCGCCGGAGTCGGCGAGTCGCGCATAGGCATCGAATGCCAGGAGCTCGACATCGGGCGACACATTGCCCGGATCGTGAACGCCGACCAGGCCGAGCGAAAGCATCTGCCGGCCGAACCGCTGGAGCGTACGGGTGAGGGTTACCTCGTCCGGCGCCGGAACGCAGCCCATGATCAGCACGCAGGCGTTCTCGAGGACCACGCCTTCCGGCGACCCATCGGCCGCACGCCGGATGATCCCTCCATCCGGGTCCGTCGTGCTGGCATCGAGGCCCGCCTCGGAGATCGCCGCTCCGCTCCCCCAGACCGCGTGATGGTCGAACGACCAGAGCGCGGCCCGACGCCCCGGAACCGCCCGATCCAGGTCCGCAGCCGCGGGCCAACGACCCCATCGACGCTGGTCCCATCCCCCACCCTGGAGCCACGCTCCGTCCGGCAGCGCACGATGGGCCTCGACCAGGAGGTCCAGTCCGTCCTCGAGGGTCTGCGCCGTGGTGAGATCGACGTGTTCGGTCGCCAGCGCCGCATCCAGGAAGTGCGCATGCGCATCGGTCAGGGCCGGGATGGCGATCTCGCCCGGTTCGAGATCGAGGCGGACCGTATGTGGATCAGCGCGTGTTTCAAGGTCAACCGCGCTGCCCGCAAAGGCCACCCGGCCGCCCCGGATCCCGATTGCTTCGACCCACGCGAACCCGGTCGGCCCGGCGAAGGTGGCAATCCGCCCGGTCACGAGCATTTCAAGCGGCATGTCAGGCCTTCTGGTCCGGTCCGCCGACCAGGTCCGCCAGGGCCGCTCGATCCAGGCCGGCACCGATGCCGAGCGCCAGGGCGATCCTGGCCTTCGGGCCACTCAGCGTCCCGGGCAGCATCGCCCCTGCACGGATCCACATGGCCCCGCCGCCAGGAAACGCATAGCCCGTGCCGGCCGCCCCGGCCGCGCAGCGGGTCGCCAGGACTACCGGCACGCCCGCGTCCATGAGCGGTCGGGCGGCGTCGAGGAGGCCCGCGGAGGTGTTCCCGGCTCCGGTTGCCTCGACCACGAGCCCTGCGAGGCCGATCGACGACAACGCCTCGATGATCGAGCCGTCCATCGCGACATGCGCAGTCACCAGGCGGACACCGTCCGTGGCGGCATCGCTCCGGACGAAGCGCCTCCGGCCGCGACGGCGAATCGTCACGATCCCGTCCACGCCGACGCTCGCGAGTGGCCCGTCGTTGAGGCTCTGGAAGGTGTCGAGATTGGAGGCATGGGTCTTGGTGACGTCATCCGCGGCGTGGATCGAACCGCCCATGCACACGACGACGCCGGCACCACTGAATGCATCCGATGCGGCTGCGCGGACGGCGTTGCGGAGATTCTCCGGACCCTCGTACCCCGGTTCGGAAGCGGATCGCATCGCTCCCGTCACGACCACGGGCTTCGGGCTGTCGAGAATCAGGTCCCAGAAGAAGGCCGTCTCTTCGAGGACGTCCGTTCCCTGCACCACGACGACGCCATCGATTTCCGGGTCAGCCTGCGCGGCACGGATCGTGACACCGATCTCGAACAGCTGCGCGAAGGAGAAATGGCTTGCCGGGGTGCGGCCCATGTCGATCGCGTGGACCTCGGCAATGGCATCGAGACCCGGTGTCTGCGCGAGGATCTCCACGCCGTCAAGCGCCGGCACGTTCCCGCCGAGGACTGGGTCGTGGCGCATGCTGATCGTCCCGCCGGTGAAGATGACCGCCACGCGGCTCATGGAACCCTCGGTTCGCCGATCGAGGCCATGTCGGCCACGCCCGGCTCCATCGGTACGGCGCGGGCTGTCTTGTCAAACCGGACCGTGCCGCGACGCAGAGCGAGCCGCCACAGCGCGCCGTTCACCGCGAGGAGCCATCCCAGGCTGAACAGGGCCACCCGCACGGACCTGATGAGGCGCTCCACCCACTTCAACGACGCGCCTGACAGGTCCGTCTCCCACCGGAGCGCATCGAACGCAAGGACTCCTCCTGCGAGGAGGTAGCTGCTGATGAGAGCGATCGGGAAGGCAGGATTCCGAAAGGCCACCGCGCCGCCGATCGCGCCGAGGATGAGCGGAGGCGCAGCAAGCTGAGCACCGTACGCCGCGAAGTCCCAGCGCGCACGCACATCGAGCCGTGCACTGGCGAGCACGCCCGGGGTATACGCGAGGAACCGCCGAATCGCTCCCTCGCTCCAGCGCAATCGTTGCCGCCACAGGCCCCGCCACGTCGGAACGGCTGACTCCCAAGCCTCGAGGTCGAGCGCCCAGCCCACGGTCACGCCACGCTCCGCGGCGAGGCGCGTGGACAGGTCCAGGTCCTCCGTCAGGCTGGCCGCCGGAATACCCCCGACGGCGGCAAGCAGATCGCGCCGAATGACGATGCCGTTGCCCCGGAATTCCGAACACCCACCGGACGCCCATCGGCCGCGCTGGAGTTCGCCATCCTGGGTCTGCTCGTCGGCCTGGATCATGGCCAGCATCGATCGCTCGGCGTGCCGGGTCCGTCGTCGCGCCGTGAGTGCCGGGACGCCCGCGGCTACATAGCGCGCCGCCGTCCGAAGATAGGTCGGGCCGATCCGCGCGTCGGCATCGAGAACCGCAATCACGTCGGCATCGGCGCTCTCCGGCCGCGCGCTTGCCAGGGCCGCCCCTTTTCCGTCCGCCGATCCGGCTTCGTCGCGCCGAACAATCGTGACAAGCTCGGTGATGCCGTGCTCGGTAGCGGCCGCCGCGATCGCCTCGCCGGTACCGTCAGTGGAGCGGTCATCAACCACCACAACGGCGAAGCGCGCCGTACCGTCCGGGTTTCGATGATCCTGGGCGGCGAGGTCGCCGATGAGCTCCGGCAGGACCGCCGACTCGTTTCTACCGGCGATGAGGACGAGGATCGTCGGCAACCTATCGGGATCTGAGGACTCGTTGGCGGCCAGGGTTACCGGCGGTCGTCGACTGCCGATCAGGATCGGGGCGAGGCCGATGACCAGGACGGCGGTAAAACCACCGACGATCCAGCGGTCGAGCGAGCCCGATGCGCCGATGAAGCCGGCGCCGACGCCCACGGCCAGCATGCCCGCGGCCACGGCCCGCCAGGCAGTCGGGGTCGCGATGGCAGGTCCGGACCCGGGAGCGTCACGCTCGGCCTGTCGTTCCCCCGACGATCCCGCCCCCTCGTCGCGCTCAGGCGTGTCCATCGGGCTCCGCCGGATGCGGTCCGTCGTGCTCATCGGTGCGCCGAACGACCCCGATCGGGTCGACGGCCGTGCTCCGAATCATCGTCCCGGCATTGGCCAGTTCCTCGGCGGGCATGAGGTGACCCCGGCGAGTGATCGACAGGATCCCGAACAGGAAGATCAGGCCCGCGACGATCAGGAGGACCTCGGTCGTGCCGATGAGGTCGGAAATCGGACCGACGATGATGATCGGCAGGAAACTTCCAACCGAAACGAGCATGTTGAGCACCCCGAAGACCCGACCACGGACTTCCTCCGGAAGGTCCTCCTGGAGTTGCGTCTGACTGGAGATCGCCACGATCCCATAGGCAATCCCGGCCAGGAACGCCATCACGATGACCACCGCGACGAGGGTCGTGACGGCGCCGACGTCGCTTACCCCGGGCGTCACGCCGGACAACGTTCGACTTACCGGGCCTGCCACGGTCAGGAGGGCCAGCAGGGACCCGAGCGCTATCAGCCCACCCTCGATCGCCCGGCGACGGGGCACATAGCGCCCATAGGCGTTCAGGAGCAGGACACCCATCACGATTCCTGTTCCGAGGGGTAGCACCACCAGGATCAGGTCCTGCGTCCCGAGCCCGAGCGTCTTCTGGGCGAATTTCGGTCCGAGCACGCCGATCACGCCGACCAGCGAAGCGGCGATCCCCAGATAGATGAGCGACCAGCTGATCGCCCGATTGGACCGGATGTAGGCCACACCCTCGGACAGTTGGGTGAAGGTTCCCTGGACTGCTTCACCGGCCTCATGGACCGGATCCGATCGTTGCGGTGCATCGGCGACCGGCCGATCTGAGGGAAGGGTGGCGCAGAAGATCGCGGAAATCCCGTAGAGGACGGCGACGATGAGGATCACCGGGGCCGGGCCGCCGGCCACCTTCACGATCAATGGACCGAGCAGCGCATAGCCGAGGGCGAAGGCACCGTTCAGGGTGAGCGTGAACAGCCCGTTCGCACTCACCAGCTGATGCCGCGGAACGAGCTGCGGGATCATCGCAGCCTCAGCAGGCGCGAAGAATACGGTCAGCGATGAGACGACCACGTTCAGGATCAGGATCAGCGTCACGTCACCGTTCACCGCCCAGATCGCGACCAGGACGATGGCCCGGAGCACGTTGGTAGCAACCAGGACGAGCCGCCGGTCCAGGCGATCCACGTAGACCCCGGCAAGTGCCGAGAACAGGACCGCCGGGACAAGGAACGTCAGGAACAGGAGCGAGACGAGCGACGACAGGTTCGTCGAATCGAGGACCACGACCGTCAGGCCGTAGAGGACCATGTTCGAGCCCACCTGCGTCGCCAGCTGCGAGAGCCAGAGCAGCAGGAATGGGCGATTCTTGAGGACGGCCGCCGTACCGGTCCCGCCGGGCGCCTCCGGCGGTTCAGCGATCACGCGGATCGAACCTGGTCCGGGCGCACCGCCGCGGAGATGGCCGGATCGCCCCGTTCGACGAATGCGGCGAGGCGGGTTTCGACGGACCGTCGGGCAAGCAGGACGTGGCGCCCGCAGGAGCGACAACGGAGTCCGATGTCCGCCCCCAGCCGGTCCACGAGCCAGGTGCTGGCGCCGCAGGCATGTGGTCGCCGAAGCTCGATGACATCGCCGAGGAAGAGCTCGAGAACCGGTCGTGCAGGCATCGCCGGGAGGGTATCAGAGGCTCGGCTGACCGTGGACCGGGCTGAGATCACGCTCGGTCGCTGGAATTGCCACGGCATCAAGCGGCGTGACCGAGACCGTGAGACTCGGGAAGGCGACGGCCAGCTGGGCGATGATCCCGCCTGCGCGGGTAAGGGACCCGGTAAGGATCTGGGGGCTCCCGATGGCCCGGATCTCGAATGAGGTACCGAGGGCCGAGTTCTCGACCGAAAGGGCGCCGACCGGACCCGCGACCACGGTCCCCGGCACAACCCGCACGCCGTCGATCGCGATGGCCTCCGCTCCCGCGTTATGGAGTTCGTTCAGGAAGTCCTCGACGCCCTGTCCGTCGATGGCGCCGCTGACGCGGACCGAAATCCCGGATCCGGTGACCGCGCGAAGCCCGGCCCAGGCCTGGATGCGATCAAGATCCTCGCGCAGCTGGCCGGCAGCGCTCTGACCCCGCGCTCGGGCATCGGCGAGGGTGGCGAGCTGGCGCTCCAGGGTTGAGACCTCAGCGCGCAACTGTTCGTTCTGGGTATTGAGGTTCGCGACAAGGAGGGTCAAGTCCTGGGCCGTTTGATTGGCCAGCCCGGCATTCACGCTCTGGCTACGGATCTGGGCAACAACCAGCAGCCCGAGGATGAAGGCAACAAGCGCGATCGAGATTCGACTGCGGGATCGATGCATGCTCAGGGCCCGGCTGGAACGACGTGCATGTACCGACCGCTTACCGTGCCGGCATAGGCCGGGACCGTGACCGAGTCAAGTTCTGCGAACGACAGGCGCAGGCCGGCCGGGCTCACCCGATCCCGGATGAACTCCACGAACGACGCGGCGCTCGTGATCCGGGAGTAAATGTCGGACGGCCCGATGGCCCGGATCTCGTACGCCGGGGCGAGATAGGCGCTGTTGACGAGGATCGAATTGCCGATGTCGAGGGTCGCGGTCGTGATAACAACCCGCTCACCGTTGACCGACACGGCCTCGGCACCGGCAAGCCACAGCTCCTCGACCACGATTCGCACGTCGCGGGCCGTCACGAGGCCGTCCGTGTTCCCGCCACCGCCGACGGAGTCGGCATCCTCGAGCCGAAATACCAGGCCCGACCCCTTCAGCTGGACGAGTCCAGCCTGGACCCTGGCGCGCTCGAGTTCGGCGTTGAGTGCCTTTTCCTGGGCGGCCGAAGCCGGCAATTGACCTTCAGTCGCGCTGATCTGCCCACGTAGATCCAGAATCCGTGCCTTCAGGGCATCCTGCTGCGTCTGAAGCCCGAGCACGGTTTCGATCAGGGGAGCCCGCTCCTGGCTCGTGTAGCGAATGCGGGGACCTTCGGCGCTCAACTGCGCCGCGATCAGGAACCCGAGCACGAGCAGGGCGACCGAGAGCGTCACCTGCCAGCTGGGTACAGATCGGAATCGACGGACCACGCTGTTCACGCGTCGCGCTCTCCGGATTCGGGATCCGGGTCAATTTCGGCTGATGGAGCCGCCGGATCGCTCTTCGGCAACCCAGCGGCGGCACGCATCGATCGACGGCTCGCCCAGACGGCGACCGCGGCCACGATCGCCAGCGCTCCGATGATCGATATGGCCAGGGAGGCCGCGGAGAGGCCGGATCCGGCGCCATCGGTCACAACCGGCGGTGGTGTCGCGCTGCCATCGATCGGCCCCGGCGTGGGGGCCGTCCCACCCCAGTCCACCGGGACCGGACCAGCGGGAGCCGGCTGCGGCCCGTAGGGACTCGGCGCCGGCGACCCGATCGACGCCAGCCAGGCAGACTCGAAGCCGGCGACATCAACGCCCAGCGCGGCCGTGAACGCCTCGTCGTCCGACACGCCATCGGCGTAGGAGCGAACGAGTCCGACCATGGCATCCGGACCATAGGTGTCGACGAGGAACGACACGGCGGACACGCTCTCCGAGTAGGCGAGGAAGAAGCGTTCCTGGGTCGTCGGGAACTGGGCCGCAAGGGCGCGCAGCGGCATGAGGTTTCCGGCCTCGACCGCAGCCTTCACCGCGCCGCGGTCGGTGGTCGTGAAGCTCTCGGACAGGTAGACGGCGATCCCCTCGTTGAGCCAGTGCAACGGTGCGTGATACGGGTTCTGGGACGCCGAGTCGAACACGAGGTGGGTCAATTCATGCGGGATCACTACCCCGACCCAGGGGTCGTCGACCGCATTCGGGCCGATATTGGCGAACAGGGTGCGGATGTCAGGATGGGCCTCGCCGCCGACGTTCTCGCGCGTGCCGGCCCCCAGGATGTCGTAGAACGCGGTCCGATCCCCGTAGACATAAAGGTCGATCGGCTCCCGTTCCGTGACCCCGAGGAGGGTGCTCACGGAGCGGATGGCGTCGTCTCCGATCTTCATCGCCCGAAGCCCGAAGGTCTGACCGCCGTCCACCCAGTGGACGGTCACGAACTCGCCGGTCACCGTCTTCCACTTGAACCGTGTGTCGTCGTAGTGGACCTTCGTCGGAGCGCCGACGACATTCGACCCGTCCGTCAGGGTGAGGCGGAAGCGCGCCGTGACGTCGGTATTCGGCAACAGGAAGCCGCCCGGTGTCTTGAGGACCCAGGACAACTTCGCCGACCCGGTCGATACGGTCGTTGGTACGTCCGCCACGATCGACCGTGTCGATCCTTCAACGTCGATGACAATCTCGACGCGCACGACGTCGGTCGTCAGCGTGGCCGTTCCGCTGTAGGTGATTCCATCGAGAAAGACGACCTTCGCCGTCGGTGCGGTGACGGCCGGCTGGGCCGCCGCGACAGGGTGAGCCGTCGCACCGAGGCCCGCGATCGAGAGGGCCGCCCCGAGGACGAGGCGCGTCACCCGACCCCGACCGGTCGTCAGCGCCATGCGAGACCAGCCAATCGGAGGATCCCCAGGCCATTCTCATCAGCCCCGAGCAGCCCGTCCCGGGAGAGTGCCCAGCCGTCGCCGTAGGCAAGCGGGACGACCGGGACGTCATCGCGCACGACGGTGAGCGCGCGCTCGTATGCCGCCAGCGCTGCCGAAGGGTCGCGGGTTCCGAGTGCATCGGCGATGGCCCGATCGAACGCCGCCGAGGACCAGCGTCCGTAGTTGTTGGTACTGCCGGTCCCGAGGAGGACACCCAGGAAGTCGTTCGCGCCGGGGTAGTCGGCAACCCAACCGAGTGACCACATCGCAGGCGGATCGTCGTGGAGCCGCCCGAAATGGTCGTCCAGCTCCTCGAGGCGCAGGGAAACTCCGAGCTCGCGGCGTAGGTCCGCGACGATGCCTTCCGCGGCGCCGATCCCGCCCGCCGCGAACGTGACGTTCGGGAAACCAGCGCCGCCGGGGTAGCCGGCCGCTGCGAGGAGCTCGCGCGCCCGAACCGGATCGTGGGCCGGCAGCCAGTTCCCATCACCGCCACCCGGGATCTCCGGCGGCACCATGCTGTCGGCCGGGAGGCTGGCGCCGTACGACGCCAGTTCGGTGATCCGTTGCCAGTCCACCGCTGCCCCGAAGGCCTGACGCACGCGAACGTCATCGAACGGAGGGCGATCCGCGGTGAAACCGATGAACGTGAGCGACATCGACGGGACGACGCGGAGCTGGGGTCCGAGGATCGAATCGAACTGGATCCAGGAGGCATCCGTCGAGCCAACCTGGGTGTAGTCGACATCGCCAGCTTCGAATGCGGTCACCGGACTGCGCCCACCGATCGAGGTCACGAGATGAACCGTCGGGATGGCGGCGACGCCTGCCCAGTACCGCGGATTGGACTTCAGGGTGAACTCGTCCGCGGTGATGGCGCCGATGGTGTACGCCCCGCTGCTCGGGATGCCGGCGACGTCGACGGACGATCCGTCGCGCCAGACCTGGGCGGGAACCACCCCGAACGTCGGGCTTGAGACGATCGACGGGAAATCCGCACCCGGACGCTCCAGGTCGACGGTGACATCGAGGTTGTCGGCCCGAAGTCCCACCGCGTCCGGGTCCGGGACACGCCCGGCCAGATAATCCGCGGCTCCCTTCACGTCGAGGAGCAGCGACGCAAGTTGCGACGGACGTTTCGGGTCGATGATCCGTAACCAGCTCTGAACGACGTCCTTGCCGGTCAGGGCAGCGCCATCCGAGAAGGTGAGTCCCGACCGCAGGTGAAAGACGATCTGTCGGCCGTCATCGGAGATGTCCCACGCACTCGCGAGGGCGGGACGAAGCACCAGTCCGAGGTCGAACGCGGTCAGTGATTCGAAGAGCTGCGCCGAGTAGGCGGCCGAACCGATATCACTCTGGAGTGCCGGGTCGAGGGTCGTCGGTTCCCCCGCCGGGATCGTGACTTCGGCTCGGCCGGCACCACTGGTCGGGGGCGTCAGCGGCCCCCCGGCGACGACGGCGAGGAGCCCCAACGCGACTACGCCCACCGGCCACAGCAAACGCCCCCGGGACCGGCGAGTGGCGCTCAGCGCAGCCACCAGGCCGGACCGCGGACCGTGCCACCGGCCTCGGCAAGGCGCACCGGCTGCACGACCGGGACGGCCATCCGAGGACGAGCCGACCAGACATGGCGATCCCCGGAAAAGCCGAACAGCAGGGCGGCGACACACACGAACCGGCGCATCGCCGGAGTATAGGGTCGGTCCGCCCGAGACCGGTTCCCACGCGTCGGTGCGGGCGCGTCGCAGCGTCGTGTCCGCCGCCCGGACGCTGGGAGGCCCCGCATCGCACCGCCGGGGGAACGGTGTGTAGATACGGGGCCTCTTGGGAACACTAACGAACTCTGGGGTAGTTCGTTAGGGTGAATCACGAATCGGTTTGACTTCATGCACCACTGGTTTTGGCAAGCAGGTCGTCGCGATCGCGGAATTCACGCAGGACCCGATAGAAGTTGCGGCGTTCCCGACGCATCTCCTCGGGGTCCGCCGGAGCGACGTCAGCCCTGTCGTGCAGGTCGCGAACAGGCAGGTCGCCAACCACCACGGCGCGCCGCGCCGGTCTCGATCCGTTCGGGCCAGCGTCGGATCGAAGGGTGAGGCTCCACCAGGTATCGAGGTGCCGCCGGCTCACGAAGGCCTCGTCGACCGGCATGGCCGCGAGGCCGTCAGCGCGACGAAACGCCATCACATCCGCGCTGATCGTCGTCGCGTTGCCATCCAGCGTGACGGGCACAGCGGTGCGCAGATCGGATGTGCGCTGGCCTCGACGTCCAGCCACAGCCACGTTCGAGTCCTCGAGCGCCTGGAAGAGGGGCGCGACGATATCGCCGGTCGGTTCGACGCCCGGCCCGAGGATGACCACGATCGCGCCCGTCGCGCGGCGCAGGGCAATGTTCAACGCCGCACCGGCACCGAGCCGGGTCACGGTTGCGACGATTTCACCGCGGCCTGCCAGGCGATCCGCGAGGCCGTCGAGGCGAGGCTCCGGTCCGTCGATGACGACGATGATCTGATCGTCCTCATGACGCGTGGCCACGAGGGCCTCGAGAACGGTCTCGGCGTGGTCCGGCGCATCGCTTGCGATCAGCACGATCGTCGAGCGGCTGGATGCCGGTTCGTCCGCGCGGCTCGGGACGGCACCGGAGCTCCCATAGCGAATGCCGCCGTCAGCCTCGATGTCCGGCAGCCCGGCCAGTTCCAGCCGGAAGTTCACGCCACTGTCAATCACGCGCCAGCCGGCCGCCTCGATCTCGGCACGGAGTCGATCCGCGTCCTCCCATCGTCGTTCCGCCCGGGCCGCCGACCGCGCATGGGCTGCGTCGAGGATGGCTTGCGGCACGTAGGCGCGGCTCACGGGCGATCAGGAGCGCGATATGGGGCCTGGCCATCGAGGTCCCCAACGAACTCCGGTCTTCGGGCATGGTTCAGGAGCTGCCG